>CALVLW010000056.1 GCA_944341315.1 uncultured Clostridia bacterium | reverse complement strand
TGTAAGTGCAGCAATGTATTGAGCTGACCGATACTAATAGGTCGAGGGCTTGATCTCAACGCAAGTTGAGTAAAGAACGATTTACGGATCCTTAGATTACGAGAAAAGCTACGATTTTAACGAGCGTGATTAAACCTTTTCCTTGTTTTTTCTTGCAGTTGTCAGTCTTTGCGACTGAACGGCGTATGCACTCCCGCGGAAAAGCGGGCAGGCAGAACACGGTTATTTCGGCCATATGGCCGTCTTAATACCATTCCGGTGATAATGGCGACGAGGATCCACCTGTTCCCATTCCGAACACAGAAGTTAAGCTCGTCTACGGCGAAAGTACTTGGCATACAGCGCCCGGGAGGATAGCAAGTTGCCGGATTTCAAAAAAGCGCAATCGCAATGAAAGTTGCGGTTGCGTCTTTTTTTGCCGACGTTCGTCCGTTCTTACGTGCCGGAGACGCCGTTTAATCGTTGCATTTGTCGGCGATAAATGCTATAATATTGCGGTAAGTTGTTTCGGAGGACATTCATGGAGCTGGACGAAGAATGCAAGGGCTGTCTTTATAACAGTCAGATGAAAAAGGTGGAGCGTTCCTGCACGGACGCGGCAAAGCTCGACGCGTTCAGGCAGGCGGTCCGCAGACTGTGCGAAGCTCCGCCTGCCGATTACTGCGCGCCTCTTCTGATGCGCGACATCGATTCCGCTCATCGCGCCGTCTTCGGCACGGGCATAGATTATTCCTCCGAAAAGCGTATGTTCAATTCCGCCGTGCTCGGAATGGAAGAGGAGTTGTTCGCGCGCATAAATTCGTCCGCCGATCCGCTCGCAGAGGCGATAAAGTATGCCGCCGCGGCTAATTACATAGATTTCGCCAAACTCTCCGACCTCGGTAAGGACAGCCTGGAAACGGTAAGGCAGGCCGCAACGCGCACCGTGCCCGATGCCGTGGTGCTTGACCTGTTAAAGGATAAGCTGCGCGCCGCGCAAACGCTTTTGTTCGTTCACGATAACTGCGGCGAAGTGGTGTTCGACAAGATCCTTATAAGGGTAATAAAACGGCTATATCCCGCAATCAACGTAACTTCGCTCGTGCGCGGAGGAGAGATAATCAACGACGCCACTCGCGCAGACGCGGCGTTCATAGGCCTCGAACGCTACGCCGCGGTGGAGGATAACGGCGAAGCGGTGCCCGGCACTTACTTAAAGGAACTTCCGCCCCGCGTGCTCGGTCTCTTTGCAAACAGCGACGTCGTTGTCGCAAAGGGGCTGGGCAACCTCGAAACGCTTTACGGCGAAGGTTACGGCGTATTCTATATCTTTATGTGCAAGTGCGCGCACATAGCAAAGAGGTTCGGGTTGGCACAGTGGAGCACGGCGTTCGTATTCGAAGAGGCAAAGAAATGATAGATCCACCCATACATATGCCCGAAATACACGCCGTTACAAAGAATATCGACGCGGTCGGAGCGCGGCGGCCTGCCGCGAAGGCTTTTAAGGATTGACAGATGAAAAGAACTATGATCGCCCTGCTGGCGTGCACGGCGTCCGCCGTATGCGCGTTTACGGGCTGCTTCCGCAAGGTCGGCACAAATTCCGGTTACGAGCTTGCGGAAGCAGAAGTTTACCCCGCCGTCGCGGCGCCTTATGCCGAAGAGAGCCGCGCGGAAATAGAGCGCTGGCAGAATGCCGGCATTGCCGCGTCTGCGGAACTCACCGCGGAGGTGGCGGCGCGGCTGTTTGCTTATGCGTGCTACAACGAAGAATATATCGACAGGTACGTCTACTTTTCCAGCCAGACGGGCGACACGGCAATATCCGCCGGCAGCAGCACCGTTACCAAGCAGGACTACAAGCTGATAATCCACGGCACGGAGAGCGAACCGGGATATAAATATCATTACACCATCAAAAACGTGGACGAGATCAGCGGCCCGATAAGCATGTTCGAAAGCCTGTTCGAAGGCGGCACGCGCCTCAGGTTCGTGGAAGACGGCAGACTTTACGGCTTCAACGGCAAAAATCAGCGGTACGTCGAGGACGATTCGCTCGTCGAACCGGTGCTCACCTGCGATTGGGAGATAGATCCTTCCCGCTGGGGCACCGAAGATTCGCTGCAATTAAAGCGCGCCGGCGAAAAATTGACCGCGGAAGGCATAGCGCAGGACATAATCGACCTTGCGCGCGCAACGGCGGAGGGCAGCGCCGAGCCCGTGATACACTGCAACGTGAACGTTCTTGCCGACGGTATGATCGCGGGCGCGTCCATAGTGCCCACGCCTTACGGCAAGGAAACCGTCTATACGGTCACCATGGATATAGACACCGACGTCGCAAACGCCGACGAGGCGTCCATGCAGATGCTTCGTTCGGCAAACGGATCTTCCGACTGCGAATGGGTGAGCGCCGCGGACGGCGGCGGGCTGAAAATCATTTTTCAGATATGGGACAACGGTCTGTTCAAACTTTACGGCATGAGCGAGGTCTGGCACGGCTCGACTTACGGTTTCAGCGGCACGGCAAGTTCCAGCCTTTCGGTGCGTTACAGCTATTCCGAACGCGACGCCGACCTTACCGAAAAACATAAGATGCTGGACGCGGCGCTCGCCGAAAACCCCGCATAAAGTAAATTCGCAGGCATATATGCCGCAACAGATGCAAAAAACGGAGATACGATGGCTATCACGAAATGGGATATCTTAAAACTTTCTTCCGCGTTCGAGGGCAGCTTCGATCCCGCGGATTACGGGGAGGACGAGCTTGAAGAGATGCTCGGGCTGCTTTTGGAGGACGACGGCGTGGAAAAGCTCCGCCGCAGGTACTTCGAGGAGCACGACGACGTAAAGGACAGGACGCTCGCCATAAAAAAGTGGAGCGAATAGCGGTCTTTCCGCGTGCGTAAAACAGCGCCCGCCGTGTTGCACGGCGGGCGCTGTTTTTTTTATCGGTCTTACATGACGACGATGTCGTTCTGCTCGAACAGTACCTTATATTCCCTGGGGAAGGCGTCGTCGGTTATCAGCACGTCGATGTCCTCCAGCTGGGCGAAGGTATAGGGGTTTATCTTGCCTATCTTAGAGCTGTCGAGCATCATATAAACGTGCCTTGCCTTTCTGAATACCTGGCGCAGCAGGTCGCTCTCCGTCTGGCTGTTGCACGAAAACCCGTGTTCGGGCGTGAACGCCAGCGCCGAAACGATGGCTATTTCGAAATTGGTGTTGTTGAAATATTCCTTTGCCGCGGGGGAGGAGGTGGAAAGGTTGTCCTTCATCAGCTGGCCGCCCACGACGGTTATCTCCACGTTCTTTTTCTGCGCAAGCTCCATGGCAACGGCGATGCCGTTGGTAAAGATGTTGCACTTTATGTCGGGCATCTCCTTGGAAAGGTACATGGCGGTGGTGCCGCCGTCGACAAAGATGCTCGTGCCCTCGTCGATAAGCGTTGCCGCCTTCTGCGCGATGACGATCTTTGCATCCATGTTCACGGTCGTCTTTTTGGTGTAAGCTTCGCCGGAAACTTTCTGCACTTCTTTAACGGACATTGCGCCGCCGCGAATGCGTATTACGCGGCCGTCCTCTTCAAGCTGGGAAAGGTCGCGGCGCAAGGTCATCTGCGATACGTCGGGGAATGCTTCTTCGAGCTGTTCAAGCGTCATCTTGCCGCGTTTGTCAAGCAATTCGGCAACTTCTTCCAATCTTTCGCGTTTCACTTTGTGCGTAACTCCTTTGTTATAATTTAACACAACCCGTATGTTTACATTTATTGTAACACCGCCGCGCCGTAAAGTCAAGGGAAAAATTACAGTAATTAACAGTGCCTGCCAAAATGTTGTTAAAAAATTTCACAAACGCGCGACGCGCGCGGCAGCTTTCGTCCGCCGCGTTTATTCCTTGCTTTTTTTATTGCCCTGTGCTATAATACCGCTGTCCGTCGCAGGGAGCAAATTTTCTGCGGCAGGCAAGGTGGATATGAAGATAAAAAGAATAAGATTCCGCCCGATAGGCATAGTGGTGGCAAGTTTCGTGCTCGTCATCTTTGCGGGCGCGGGACTGCTGTGCATACCCGCGGCCGTGCGCAGCGGTCAGCCCGATTTTCTCATCGCGCTGTTCACCGCAACGAGCGCGACCTGCGTTACCGGGCACACGGTGGTAGACGTCTACACGCATTTTACCGGGTTCGGGCAGGCAGTCGTGCTGCTGCTCATCCAGATAGGCGGCCTCGGCTTCATCACGATAATCTCCCTGTTCATGCTCTATATAAAAAAGGACGTCACCCTGTCGGACAGAAAGCTTGCCATGCAGTCGGCGGGCGGGCTTAAAATGGCGGGGCTCAAGGGGCTTATCAAGTATATCTTTATCGGCACTTTCGCGCTGGAACTTATAGGCGCGCTGCTGCTGCTTATAAGCTTCGTGCCCGACTACGGCTGGGGGCTCGGCATATGGCAGGCGGTGTTTACTTCCGTTTCGTCGTTCTGCAACGCGGGATTCTCGCTCACGGGCGCCGGAGGCGATCTTTCGCTGGCGGGCTACAATTCCGATCCGCTCTTCCTTTTAACGGTAATGGCGCTCATCACCATAGGCGGCCTCGGCTTTTTCGTGTGGTACGACGTTATCAACAACCGCTTCCGCCCCTCGCGCTATTCGCTGCACACCAAGGTGGTGCTCATCTCCACGGGCGCCATATTGCTCGTCGCGTGGTCGCTGTTCATGGCGTTCGAATGGAACAACGCCGGCACGATAGGCGGCATGAGCGCGGGCGACAAGGTGCTCAACAGCCTGTTCTTTGCGGTAACGCCCAGAACGGCGGGGCATTACACCGTGGACATGAACTACTTTTCGGACGGGGCGTATATCCTTACCAACCTTCTCATGTTCGTGGGCGGCAGCCCCGGCTCCACGGCGGGCGGCGTAAAGACCACCACGCTCGTGGTGCTCGTCTTCACCATGATAGCGGCGTGCAGGCGCGAAAAGCAGGTGCGCGTGTTAAAGCGCGGCGTCTCGCACGACGACGTGATAAGTTCGGTTACCGTCACCATGCTATACGTCATCGCCATTCTTGTAAGCGTGTTCGTCATCTGCGCGGTAGACGGCGGCACCCCCTACGAAAGCGATTACGGCAATTGGACCACGGTCGTGGCCGGCCGCGAGGTGCCCAACGTGGTCAACTTCAAAAACGTGCTCTTCGAGGTGATCTCCGCGATAAGCGCGACGGGCCTCACCCTCGGCATCACGGCCGAGATCTCCGCCCTTTCGCAGGTGATACTCATACTGCTGATGTTCTTCGGCAGGGTGGGCGGATATACGCTCGTGCTCGTGTTCTCGGAAACGCGCAGGCCGCCCGCCATAACCAGGCTGCCCGAACATATAATGATAGGGTAACGTTCACGGAGAATTTGCGAACGGAGGTTTTTATGAAAAAGAGTATTCTTATAATAGGTATAGGCAAATTCGGCGCGCATCTTGCCGAAAAATTGCAGGATCTCGGGCACGACGTGCTCATTTTCGACCGCGACGAAGGGGCGATAGAGGGGCTTTCCACCCGCTTTGCCGACGCGCAGGTGGGCGACTTTACCAACGAGGACGTTCTGCGCGAAATAGACGTAGCCTCTTACGACGCGGTGTGCATAACCCTCGGCGACGACTTCGAAGCCTCCATGGTCACCACCATGCTCCTGAAGCGCCTGGGCGCAAAGTACGTCGTCGTGCGCGCCCGCAGCGAGATAGAGTGCGACCTTTTGCGCAAGGTGGGCGCGGACGAGATAGTTTATGCCGACGGCGACGCGACCGACAGGCTGGCGATGCGCATGGGCGGCAACAACATACTCGACTATATTCAGCTCACGGGCGGTTACGCCATATTCGAAGTGCCCGTATTAAAGAGCTGGGCGGGCAAGTCCATCGCCGAACTCGAAGTGCGCAGCCGCTACAAGGTGAACATCGTCGCCATCAAAAACGACGACATGCTCGATCCCACGCCCTCGCCCGATTACCGCTTCAACGCGGACGACAAGATCCTCGTCATAGGCAAATCGCGCGACGTTTTCAAACTCGACGCAAAGAACGGCTGATGGCGCGCGCCCCGCGCAGGCAAAACTTTTTTGCAACTTTAATTTTTTTGCGCGTTTTGCTTGCGTTGGAGGCGGCGTTATATTATAATTTAAGCGTAAAAGATAATCGTGACGGAAAAAACGTCTGCAAAGCCCTTTCAGAGAGCGGGAGGCAGCTGAAAATCCCGCAGGGCCGCAGCCGCGTATGCGCCGTCGGTGCGGTTTTTCGCACGTAACGGGGGAGGAAATGCCCCCGCGGCAGCCGCCGTAAACGGCAAAAGAGCGCTTCGGGCAGGGTTGCCCGCGGCGGAAGCGGAGTGGGACCGCGCACGCGTACGTTGCGCCTCTGCATACCATTAGGTATGCGGGGCTTTTTTCTTTTCCGCATAAAAATACGGCAAAAAGGTAGACAATCATGTTCAAAAAATTACGCGCGGACATAAACGCCGCCAAAAAGAACGATCCCGCCGCGCGCAGCAAGTTCGAGATATGGCTTACGTATTCGGGCGTGCACGCGCTTTCGTGGCACAGGGCCGCGGCATTCTTTTACCGCATTAAATTAAAGCTTTTGGCGCGCATGCTCAGCCAGACGGCAAAGTTCTTTACCGGCATCGAGATCCATCCCGCGGCAAAAATTGCCCCCGGAGTATTCATCGATCACGGCGCGGGCGTCGTGATAGGCGAAACTGCCGAAGTGGGCGAAGGCACCGTTATATATCAGGGCGTCACGCTGGGCGGCACGGGCAAGGAATCCGGCAAGCGCCACCCCACGGTGGGCGAAAACTGCGTCATTTCGGCGGGTGCAAAGGTGCTCGGCGGCATAACGGTGGGCGACTGCGCCAAAGTGGGCGCGGGCGCCGTGGTGCTCAAAGACGTGCCCCCGCACGCAACGGTGGTGGGCGTGCCCGCGCGCGTGGTGCGCATCGGCGGCAGCAAGGAGGGCGTGGACCTCTATCAGGAAAAATCCGATCCCTACGCAAAGGAGATCTGCCGCCTGCGCGAGCGCGTGATAAAGCTGGAAGAGGAGCTGCGCGCCATCGTCGGCGAAGAAAAGTTCCCCGTCTACACCCCGGCGGAGGAGGCGTTCATAGCAGAACTCGGCCGCTCAGGGCGTTCCGCCCTCACCGAGGCGCTGCATTCCCCCGCAAAAGAGGACGAAGAGGAAAAAACGGACGCACATATAGCAGGATCAAAGGAGTAAAGGATGAAGATTTATAACACTCTCACCCGCCGCAAGGAGGAGTTCGTTCCGCTGGAAGAAGGCAGGGTAAAGATGTACGCCTGCGGCATAACGGTGTCGGGCGAACCGCACATAGGCCACGGCTTTCAGGCGCTCATCTACGACGTGATGCGCAAATATCTGCAAAAAAAGGGTTATAACGTAAGGTACGCGCGCAACTATACCGACGTGGACGACAAGATAATCGCAAAGAGCAAAGAAACGGGCATACCCGCGGACGAATACGCCGCGGCGATGATAAAAAAGACGGATAAGATAATGCGCGACTTCGGCGTGGACGATCCGGACGTGTGGCTCAAAGCCACCGAAAACATCGGCAACATTATCGATTTCGTGGAGCAGCTCATCGCAAAGGGACACGCCTATGCCGCCCCCTCGGGCGACGTGTATTTCTCGGTCGCAAGTTTTCCCGCCTACGGCTGCCTTTCCAACCGCTCGGTGGAGGACATGCTCGACGGCGTGCGCGTGGAAAATGCCGAGGACAAGCGCGATCCCGCCGACTTCGCGCTGTGGAAGGCGGCAAAACCGGGCGAGATCTGCTGGGATTCGCCCTGGGGCAAGGGCAGGCCGGGCTGGCACATAGAGTGTTCCGCAATGAACCGCGCGGCGTTCGGCGACCGGATAGATATACACGGCGGCGGGCGCGACCTCATCTTTCCCCACCACGAAAACGAGATAGCGCAGAGCGAAAGCCTCACGGGCAAGCGCTTTGCAAAATATTGGACGCACAACGGGCTTATAAAGGTTAACGGGCAAAAGATGTCCAAATCGCTGGGCAACAGCCTGCTTTTGGAAGATCTGCTCAAAAAGTACACCAACGAAGCCATCAAGTTCGCGCTGCTGCAAACAAACTATCGCAACGACATAAACGTCACCGACGACCTCTTTCCGGAGGCGGAACGCCATCTTACCGAATTTTATAAAATAATGAAAGCGGCAAACGACAGGTTCGGCGCGGGAAAGGCGGACGCGCCCGCCATAGACGCCCGTTTCGACGAGTGCATGGACGACGACTTCAACACGGCGCTCGCCCTTTCGGAGCTGTTCGCCGTATTCAAGGGCGTTTCGGCAAAGCTCGCCGCCGGCGACGCGACCGCCGCCGACGACTGCGCGCAGGTGGCAAAGACCTATTCGCTGCTGGGGCTGTTTTCAAAGCGCCCGGAGGACTACCTCGCGGAAGTGGCGGCAAAGAACGCGTTCGAGGTGCCGGATGAGGTCGGCGAGCTCGCGCGGCGCCGCTGGGAGGCAAAAAAGGCAAAGGATTGGGCGCTTGCCGACGGGCTGCGCGCGCAGATAGATTCCCTCGGCTATTCCGTAAAGGACGGCAAAGAGGGCTACGAGATAATAAAAAAATAAGGTATTTTATATAAAACAAGGTAAACGGATATGAAAAAGCTCACATCGGAATCTTTAAGAGATATGTATCTCGGTTTCTTCAAGTCCAAAGGGCACGCCGTTATCCCCTCGGCGTCGCTCATCCCGGAAAACGATCCCACGGTGCTGTTCACCACGGCGGGCATGCACCCGCTCGTGCCCTATCTTCTGGGCGAAAAGCATCCCGCGGGCAACAGGCTCACCGACGTGCAGAAGTGCGTCCGCACGGGCGACATCGACGAGGTGGGCGACAGCTCGCACTGCACCTTCTTCGAGATGCTCGGCAACTGGTCGCTCGGCGATTACTTCAAGGAGCAGATGATCCCCTGGTCGTTCGAATTTCTCACCTCGCCCGAATATCTCGGCATCCCCGTGGAAGACATCGCGGTAACGTGCTTTGCCGGCGACGCGGACTGCCCCAAGGACGAAGAGAGCGCAAAGCTGTGGGAAAAGTGCGGCATAAAGCCCGAACACATCTTCTTTCTGCCCAAATCGGGCAACTGGTGGGGCCCCGCCGGCACTACCGGCCCCTGCGGTCCCGACACGGAGATGCACATAATCCGCGACCACGCCGCCGCGGACAAGCTGGGCGCTTACGACTTCGACGACGCGCCCAAGGGCACTTTCCTGGAAATATGGAACGACGTGTTCATGCAGTACAACAAGACTGCCGAAGGCACTTACGAGCCTCTTAAACAGCGCAACGTGGACACGGGCATGGGGCTGGAACGCACGCTGTGCATACTAAACGGCGTGGACAGCGTTTACGAAACGGACATCTTCGAAAAGGCGATAGCAAAAATAGAGGAGCTCACCGGCAAAAAATACGGCGAGAGCGAAGAGGTCACCAAGGCGTTCCGCGTGGTGCTCGACCACGTCCGCACCGCCACGTTCATGCTGGGCGACGACCACGGCATAGTTCCTTCGAACACCGACCAGGGCTATATCCTGCGCAGAGTCATCCGCCGCGCGGTGCGCTACGGCAGGAACATAGGCCTGCCCAAGGGCGCGCTCAACGAGGTGTCCGGGACCATAATAGAAAAATACGCCTCCGTTTACGGCGAGCTTGAGCGCAACGCCGCGCACATAGCCGAGGAGCTCAACAAGGAGGAGGAGAAGTTCTCCGCCACCTTAAAGCAGGGCATCAGGGAGTTCGAAAAGGTGGCGTCCGCTCTCCCCGCGGGCGGCGTGATAGACGGCCATTCGGCGTTCAGGCTTTACGATACTTACGGCTTCCCCGTGGAGATAACCATGGAGATGGCGCGCGAAAAGGGGCTCGCGGTGGACGAGGAAGGTTACAAGGCGGCGTTCGCCGAACACCAGAACAAGTCGCGCGCGGGCAGCGAGCAGAAGTTCGCCTGCGGGCTTGCCGACCACAAGGAGGAAACGACCAAACTGCACACCGCCACCCATCTGCTGCACGCCGCGTTAAGAAAGGTCTGCGGCGACGACGTCAACCAGAAGGGCTCCAACATCACCGAGGAAAGGCTGCGCTTCGACTTCAATTTCCCCCGCAAGCTCACTCCGGAGGAGGTAAAGGCGGTGGAGGACCTCGTAAACGGCGAGATAGCAAAGGACGAACCCGTCGTAATGGAGGAGATGTCGCTGGAAGAGGCAAAGGAGCGGGGCTTTACGGGCCTGTTCGAAAGCAAGTACGGCGAAAGGGTAAAAACTTACGCCATCGGCGATTTTTCAAAGGAGATCTGCGGCGGGCCCCACGTAGAGCGCACGGGCGTTCTGGGCACGTTCAGGATAGCCAAGCAGGAGAACGTCTCCGCCGGCATAAAGAGGATAAAGGCGGTGCTCGTCAAATAACGCTTATAGGGAGAAAAATATATAACGGAAAGCGCCGCGGCGGAATGCCGCGGCGCTTTCCGCCCCGCCGCCGCCCCGTCGGGGGCTTGCCGGGCGCCCTTCCGCCGCGGCGTTTTTTGCCGAAAAACGGCAAAAAACCGCCAAATCGGCGCAAAACGGGCGCAAAATCTGCGCTTACAGATTATTTGCAATTATTTTTGAAAAACTTTGTAAACGCAACTCAAAACAGCTTGACAGAAATTTTATAAAATAATAAAATAAACCTACATTGCAAGAGGCAACAAAAGATACCGCGCGGTGCGGTAAACGTTTTTCACAATCATAAATGGAGTTATCAACATGAAAACCTACATGGCAAACGCCCAGACAGTAGAAAGAAAATGGTATGTTGTAGACGCCGCAGGCGTTCCCCTCGGAAGGCTCGCCTCCAAGGTGGCTGCCGTTCTTCGCGGCAAAAACAAGCCTATTTTCACGCCCAACGTAGACACGGGCGATTTCGTCATAATCGTCAATTCCGATAAGGTGGTGCTTACCGGCAAAAAGCTCGAAGACAAGTTCTACCGCTATCACACCGGCTATATCGGCGGCCTTAAAGAGGTATCCTATAAAAAGATGCTCGCCGAAAAGAGCGACCTTGCGGTTTACGAAGCGGTAAGGGGCATGCTCCCCAAAAATTCGCTGGGCAGGGCGATGATCAAAAAGCTGCGCGTATATAAGGGTGCGGAGCACAACCACGCGGCACAGAAGCCCGAAGAGCTCAAGCTATTTTAAGGAGTGAGGGAAAAAAGTTATGGCAAAAGCAACTTTGAAAAAGAAACTTCAGTTCTGGGGCACTGGCAGAAGGAAAAAGGCCATCGCCCGCGTCCGCCTCATTCCGGCGGGCAGCGGCAGCATAGTAATCAACGAAAGGGCTTTCGAAGATTATTTCCCTCAGTCCGTTCTCCGTTACGACGTTATGCAGCCCCTCGTGCTGCTTGCGGCGGAAAATAAATACGATATATACGTAAACGTATACGGCGGCGGCCTTACGGGCCAGGCGGGCGCTATCCGCCTCGGCATCTCCCGCGCTCTCCTTCAGGCAGAGCCCGAGTGCCGTCCCGCCCTCAAAAAGGCAGGCTTCCTCACCCGCGATCCCCGCGTCAAGGAGCGCAAAAAGTACGGCCTCAAAAAGGCGCGCCGTGCACCTCAGTTCTCCAAGAGGTGATCGCGCCGGAATACCGATGCACGATCGTGCGCGCGGCAACCGCCGCGCGCATATTTTTATCTTCTTTTCAGGTTGTTGGAGATGCGTTCGTGCCGCTCGATTATCCCCGCAAGCACGTCCGCCGCGCCGTTGTCCGGCTCCGCGTCCGTTCCGCGCGCGGGCTCCGGCTGCGGCTCCGCGCCGCCGTCCTCCCGCTTTTTTGCGCCGCCGGCGGCGTAAAGCGCCTTCAAAAGATCGAAAAGTGCAGATCTGTCCGTGATTTTGCTCTCCTTTTATAAAATTTCATTAAATACAACTTGTTTTTAATTGCTTAAAAATCGGTTTTGGTATATAATAAAAACTGCTTTGTAAAGTTTTTTTCCACGGCTTTACTTTATAAATACTCGGTATATCTACCTACTGATTACAGTATTGGGGTAAAAAATGCGTAAAAAGGTAAAGATGGCGCTCACTTGCGCCGTAGCCGCCGTATCGGCGGCGGGACTTATGCTGGCTGCCGGCTGCGGCGGCTTCTATAACTCGGACAAGCTAGAAGGCGATATAAGCGGCGAGGTCGTTTCCAACGGCGGTTTTGCCGTGGAAAAGGGCAACTACGTCTATTATATCAACGGCGTCGAGGACAACACCGCAAACAATACTTACGGCGAAGTGCACAAGGGCGCGCTCATGCGCATCTCCAAAAGCGATCTCGCCGCAGGCAACTACGCTTCTTCGCAGACGGTGGTCCCCCTCGTGATGTATTCGGGCAACTATAACGGCGGCATCTACGTTTACGGCGATTACGTGTATTTCAGCACGCCTTCCACCGCAAGGGACGCGGGCGGCACCACGCTGAACACCCGCCTCGAATTCAAGCGCGCCAAGCTCGACGGCACCGAAGTGATGAGCGATTATTACTTCCAGTCGCAGAGCACCGACCTCGACTACCGCTTCGTGGAGGACGACGGCAAGGTCTACCTGCTGTACGCCCTGTCCGAAACTTACGACGAGGAAGAGCGCACCAACATCCACTCTCTCGAGCTTGAAACGCGCACGGATACCCTGCTCGCTTACGACGTGGCAAGCTATCTGTTCGATTCCGACGACGCGGCAAACCCCTGCGTGTATTACACGATGGACGTAAGCTACAACCTCGGCACCGACAACCGGGCGGACGCGGGTTATAACCAGATCTATCGCGTCAGCGCTTCCGCCAAGGAGGCGGACGGCCGCGCATACGACTTCTCTTACGTCGAAGATTACGATCCCGAGACCGATCCTCTGTACGTCAACCTCGGCGAATTCGTGTTCGACGGCATAGGCAGCCTCTCCGGGCTCACACAGTTCAACTACGGTTACACCGCCGATAAGGCGGGCACCCGTCCCGAGGGCGCAAACACCATTTCGGGCTATAATTACGACCTCGTTTCCTACGAAAACGGCACGCTGTATTACACCGTGGAAACGGAAGACGAACCGGTGCTCCTGTACGTAAAGGACTCCGAGCTGGGCGAAAGCTGGGATCCCGTTGCGGGCAACCCCTCCGCAAAGGATACCTACGGCAGCAAACTGCTGCTGCTCGACGCGTCCGCGGTGGCCGATTACACCTATCTCGAATCGGCGGACGGCACCCCTTCGGGCGTGATATACACCGATAACGGCATGCTCATGACCTCCGTCTACGGCACGGACGACAAAAAAGGCACGCTCACGGACGACATAAGGCTGGCAAAGGCCGCCGACGAGATAACCGTGTTCGCGGTGAACACCGAAAAGGCAAAGGTAAGCAACGAGGCTTCCGCCGAAGAAAAGGAATTTACTTTCCTCTATTACGGCTTCACCGGCGACGGCGGCAACTCCTATTCCGTGCACAGGGTGGCGCTGGGCGGCACCGCCTCGGATTACATGCAGTATCCCGTGGACGACAGCACCTCCAACTATAAGGATACCAAGATACTCGACCTCGACGTTGCGGCAAATTGGTACATGCCCGAAATACTCGCGGGACACTTCTTCTTTGCGTCCAACACGAGCGACATGACCGACTACGAATATATAATGGCGTTCGACCTCCGTCCCGAAGGTTCGGCTGCGGACGGCGCCGTTACGATGTCCAACGCGGACATAGCCGACGTCAACGACGTTTACGACAAGGTCATGGGCACCGACAAGAGCATAGTCGCCGACATCGACACCGAAAAGTACGAACACCTGCCCGACGCCCTGCGTTACGCCTTCTACACGGGCGACAAGGAATATATGGCGGAGCTCGACGAAATGTGGGAGAACAGCGATGCCGAGGACGCCGAAGTTCCCTATTCCGCAGACGAAGAGCGCATGTACCTTGCGTTCATAACCCCCGCGGCGGACAACGAGTATTCCGAATTTGCCGAATACACCAGAAAGGTGAACGGCGAAGACGTGTTCGCGACTTCGCGCAAGTATTATTACAACCTCGTCGGCACAATGACGGAGGACGAGGAAGAGAGCTATATCGAGGCTCTCCGCAGCGATTATATGCAGGCTGAACCCGAAGAGGAGCAGTCGGACGGCTGGTACGACGGTCTCTCCGCTGGCGGCAAGGCGGGCTTTATAATCGGCATGTGCGCGTGCGGCCTGCTCGTGATAGGCGGCGCCGTGCTGCTCACGCTGTTCCTGCTGCGCAAAAAGAACAAGCGCCTGCCCATCTACAAAAAGGCGCGCATCAAGGTGGACACCACCGACGATAAGGACATCGACGTTTACTTCAACGACGAAAACAAAACGGAAGAATGACCGGTAAAAACGAGGGCGGAGCCGCACGGCTCCGCCCGTTTTTTGCGTATCGGCGAAATTACTTAAAAAAATTTGATATTCTTTTGTCAAAACGGTTTACAAATAAGTCAAATGCTAATATAATGTTACCATTGATTAAGGACGAGGGAAAACGAACCATATCCCCGGCTGCATTTTAAGATACGGAGAAAGTCAGAATATGATCAAGTACGTTAAATGCCCCAGGTGCGAGCTCAACTATATAGATCCCGCAAAGCAGGAATACTGCGACGTCTGCATCGCGGAAATGAAGGGCAACCGCCTTCAGTTCGCCGATTTCGACGACGACGAAAACGACGCCGAAGCCGAAAAGACGGAGATCTGCCCCGTATGCGGCGTCAACTCCATGCGCTACGGCGAAAAGATGTGCGACGCCTGCAAGCAGGCAAGCCAGTACGAGGACGACGAAGACGTCGACATGGATTCCGACGAGGAGTGGAAGAATTATCTCGACGACGACGAAGACCTCACCGTAGACGGCGAAGCGCTCGAAGAGGAGCTCTCCGAAGAGCTCGACGAGGAGTTCGACGACGAGGAAGAAAAGTACGAAGACGACGATCCTCTCTCCGACTTCGACGCCGATTACGACGGCGACGACGAAGATTACGACGACGAGGACGACGATGACGAGGACGATGACGACGACAAGCTGTTTTAACGCCGTCAAAGCATAAAAACCCGTGCCGCACGCGCTGAAAGCGCGTGCGGCTTTTTCGTCCGCGCATAATTTCTGCCTTTTATTGCCATACTCGGTAGTATGATAAAACCGACGTACGACATCTCCGCCGTAAGGCGCGCCGTGCAGGATTGCTGCCACAAACCCGTCACCGTCAGGCTCGACATGGGCAGGAACAGGCGCGTCACCTTTTCCGCCACGGTCAGCGGCGTATATCCCTCGCTCTTTACCGTCGCGCCGGAGGATAAGCGTTTCCTCGGCAAAACGGCGTATTCCTATTCCGAGATACTGTGCGGCAGGGTAAAGCTGCGCCCGCGCCCCGCCGGAAAATCTTAAAAACTTACAAAATACTCCGCTTTCGTCGTGTAATAATCCCCGTGCGCGCGGCATATTATACCGTATAAAACCAATGTCACGGAGATCGTTATGCCCATAAAAGCAGGATATCAGACGGAAACTTACCTCAAAAAACTTGCAGAGGTCACCTCGCAGTCGGTGGTGGAATGCCGCTTTTCGCCGGGCGACGGCGTAAGCGAACTGCTCGCCGTGTGCCCGCAGGTCTGCCCCGCCGTGTGCGAGGCGGCTTCCGGCAGGATAAATTACGGCGGCAGGCTGGTATGCACGGCGGTGTTCGCCGGCACGGACGGCAGGCCGGGGCGCGTGCAGAAGGGCGCGGAATTCACGCACTATGCCGAAGGCGAAAACTTTGCGCCCGCGCAGACGGCGTTCTGCAGGCTTTGCTGCGAGCGCGTCACCGTCCGCCGCGAAGGTTCTGCGTTCGTGGTCAGCGCGGTGATAGCCGCGCACATCAGCGTTTACGGCGGTGCGGAACGCACGTTCGTTACCTCTGCCGAGGGGGCGGTGTGCGACGTGCAGCCGATAAAAATGCTCTCCGCGGTCACTTTTTCGGGCGAGAGCGAGGCGGAGGACGACTTCGAGGCCGCGGGCGCGGAGGATATTCTTATGCACGACGCGCGCTGCGTGGTCACCGACTGCCGCTGCGGCGCGGGCGAAATAAGCGTAAGCGGCGAAATATTCCTCAGCCTGCTTGCCGTGCGCGGCCGCGAGCCCGTCACGTTAGACAGAGTCATCCCCTTTTCCGCGGAGATATTGTGCGACGAAGCGGTAACGCCGTGCAGGGCGGCGTGCTGCTGCCAGATAGCGGAATCGGCGCTCAATGCGCGCGTGGACGAAGAGCGCGGCAGGTGCACGGTAAACTTTTCCGCCCGGCTGAAACTCTTCGGCGAGTTTGCCGTCGGGCACGAGGCCGTGTGCGCGGCCGACGCCTTCCGCACGGACGGCACTGCCGACGTGGATATCTGCACGGAAGCTCCCCTGTCGTGCGACGATATAAAGGTATGGTCGGAGCGGGTAAGCGGGGCGTGCTCCGTTGCCGGGAGCCCGGATTACGGGTGCTCGTTCAAGGCGGCGGTGCTGCCCTCGGCGGAGTGCACGTGGTCTGCCGACACCTGCGTGCTCGAAGGCGCGGTAAACGCCACGCTGATATATGCAAAGGACGGCGAACTGCACGGCACGGGCGTTACGCTGCCGTTCTCGGTGCCGCTCACGGGCGCGGAAAACGCCGTCGTTACTGGCGTTGCGGTAAACGGAGTAAGCGTGCGGCAGCGTGCCGAAGGCGAGTACGAGGCGGAGGCGGTGCTGCGCATAACCGCGGCGGTGTGCACGCCCAAGGAATGTTCTTACGTCTGCCGGCTGGAAGAGGGCGAGGAGGATAAGAGCGAACCCTGCGCGATAAGCGTGCTGGTGGCGGAACCGGGCGAAACGCTGTGGTCGGCGGCAAAGCGCCTTAAACTTACGCCCGAACGCGTGCGCGAGGCGTGCGGCGGCATGACCTTCCCCCTCGTCGGGACGGAGCGCATACTCGTTTACCGCAAAAAACAGTAAATTATCCAAAGTATTGCCGCGGCGCGTCCGCGGCAATTATATTATGCACGGGATAACGCTTGTAATTATCCCGCCCGCCGTGGTATAATCGTCTTATGGAATGCGTTGTGTTTTCGCCTGCAAAACTCAATATAACGCTGCACGTCACCGGCAGGGAAGGCGGCTTTCATATGCTGGACGGCATCGTCTGCACCGTGGACGTCTGCGACGAGGTGCGCGTAAGGCTGCGCCGCGACGGCGCGGTAAGCGTGGATATGCGCGGAGAGGGGTGCGAAGGCCTGCCCGCGGAAAAGAACAACGCCTATATCGCCGCAAAGCTGTTCTGCGGCGAATACGGCATCCCCGGCGCGGATATCGAGATAGATAAAAAGATACCGGTGGGCGCGGGGCTGGGCGGCTCTTCGGCGGACGCGGCGGGCGTGCTGCGCGCGCTGTGCGCCCTTAACGGCATGCCCGTAGGCGCGGCGGGGGACATAGCCGATAAAACGGGCTCGGACACGCGCTATATGCTTACGGGCGGCTGGGCAAGGATAACGGGCAGGGGCAACGCCGTGCAGCCGCTCTCCTGCGCATTTTCGCCCTGCTTTCTCGTGGCGGTCCCCCCGTTCGGAGTATCCACGGCGGAGTGTTACGAACTTTACGACCGGTCGGGCTGCGCGGACGTCCCTCCCGCAAGGGCGGAGGACGCGTTAAAAGATCTCGGCGGGCTGTGCGCGGCGCTGCACAACGCGCTGTACGCCCCGGCGGTGTCGCTCTGCCCGCAGATAGCCGATCTGCACGCAAAACTGACCGCCGTTGCCGGCAACGCCTGTATGACGGGTTCGGGCAGCGCGGTGTTCTCCGTATTCGGAGATATGCAGGCCTGCAGGCGCGCGCTCGGCGAGACGGGGAGAGGATACAGAACTTTTGCGGCGGGCTGCGCCCTACCGCGCGAGGAGACGTTATATGGCTGAAGAAAGACTTATAGACGACGACAGGGATAAGGACAAGGACAGGAAATACCGCATAGTCCTCGGCGAAGACGGCGCGGAGGACGACGGTTACGACGACTACGACGACTACGACGATTACGGCGACGAAGAGGATTACGGCGAGCTGCTCGACGACGAGTACGAGGATGACGACGATTATTACGACGACGCCGAAAACGCCCGCTTCGACGACGATGTGATAGCGGACAACGAGCGTGCCGGGCGCATAAACAACGCCCGTGAGCTGCTGTTAAAAGCGCAGAGGCTGCACGACGCGGGCGACGACGATTACGCCATGGCGGCGCTGCGCTCCGCCGAGAGCGAATACTGCGCGCTGGAAGACATCTATCCGCTTATGATGGAGATACTCACCGCGGGCTATACGAATATCTCCGATCCGGAAAGCTGCTGCGAATGCGCGGAAAAGTGCAGGCGCTACTGCTCGAGCGAACGGCGTGCCGCCGTTGCGGAAAAACTTGCGCCCGTTGCCGCCGCCGCGCGCGACGAACAGTTCAGGCAAAACGGCTCGCTGGGCAGCCGCAACGAACAGCAGAAGGACGAGCGCCGCAAAATACTTTCCGCAAAGTTTGAAAGGGCGCGCCGCAGCTTTCTGTTTGCCGCCGTGCCGTTTGCCGTGTTTCTTGCCGCCGGCATAGGACTGCTTGCCGCGGCGCAGCCGGACGACTCCGTTTCGCGCGCGCTTGCCGTCGCGTTCCTGTGCTTATCCGGAGCGCTGTTCGCTGCGGGAGGGGTGCTCGCTTACTTTTTTATCTCCGCGTGGCGCGCGCTCGGCCGCAACGAAAGCAATTCTTCTTCCGAGCTCGGAGTAAGTTACGCGACGGGCTTAAAGCGGGCGGAGCTGCTCGACAGGCTGTATTTCAACCTCACGACAAAGCAATAACGTGCGTCGGCCGCGGCATATGTGCGGCCGCTTTGTAAAAATATGGAAACTATATATCTCGACCACGCCGCAACGACGCCCCTCGACGGGCGCGTGCTCGCGGCAATGACGCCCTATCTTAAAGAAAGTTTCGGCAACGCCGATTCGCGTTACGCCCTCGGCAGGCAGGCGGCTTCCGCCGTGCTTTCCGCGCGCGACGTGATCGGTTCGCTGATAGGCGGCAGCGGCGGCAGCGTTTATTTTACCTCCTGCGGTTCGGAGGCGAACAGCTGGGCGCTTAAAGGCGTGTGCGCCGCAAATTTCGGCAAAAAGCATACCATAGTGCTCTCCGCCATAGAACACCCTTCGCTGCTGCGTGCGGCGGAGGACATGTCGGTGTTCGGCTATAAAACGGTGCTCGTACGCCCGGATAAAGACGGAGTCGTGCCGGCCGCAGCTATAAAGCGCGCGCTTTGCGACGACGTTGCCTTCGTGGGAGTAATGGCGGCCAACAACGAAACGGGCGTTCTGCAGCCCGCCGCGGAAATTTATTCGCTCTGCCGCGAGGCGGGCGCGTTCTATTTCTGCGACTGCGTGCAGGCGGCGGGCACGATAGACCTCACCTCGCCCGTCGCCGACGGCATGAGTTTTTCCGCCCACAAATTTTACGGCCCCAAGGGCGTGGGCGGGCTGTGGCTGAAAAAAGGCGCGCGCATACAAAGGCTGGTCTCCGGCGGTCAGCAGGAGGGCGGCATGCGCGGCGGCACGACCTTCGTTGCGGGCGTGGTGGGAATGGCGGAGGCGTTAAAGCTCGCCTGCGACGGGATGAAGGAGGAAAACGAACGCCTTGCCTCCCTCCGCGACGGCTTTGTAAAGCACGTACTTTCCCGCGTGAGCGCCCGTCCCGTCGGAAGCCAAAACAGACTGCCGTCCAACGCGAACATTGCGTTCGGCGGCGTGCGCGGCGAACAGCTCGTGATTGCGCTCGACATGCTCGGCGTGGCGGCGTCCACGGGCTCCGCGTGTTCTTCCGGGGCGTCCAAACCCTCTTCCGTGCTGCTCGCCATGGGACTTTCGGAGGAGGAGGCGGCGTCCTGCGTGCGCTTTACTTTCGGCAGGGAAAACACTCCCGCAAATGCGGAGGCCGCCGCGGAAAAGGTAATTGCCGCCGCACGGCGGCTCGGCGCCCGCATGTTGTAAAGTTTCAAATTTCCCGCCCCTTGCAGGGGCGGTTTTTTGTTAATATGGCACAAAACTTCCGCCGTTGCGCGAATATTCGGCGTTCGTGGCGAATATTATGTTAATTTGTAATTATTTAACAAAAACTGTTAGGCGTTTTTAGTTATAAAAAAATTAAAAATTTTTGCGGCAAATAATTTACTTTTGTCTTTATATATGTATAATAGTTAATGTAATCGGTTGCAACGACCGTTTACATATAAAACAGCTCATCATTTTCCCCCTTATCATACAAAGGCGGCGCAAACCCTGTGTTTGCGTCGTCTTTGTTTTTACGCCCGGGCGGCAGGCGCGCCGCTTTTCGGCATTTTTACCGGATATCCGCGCCGGTATTTGTTTGCCAAACGGTTTTCGCCGTGTTATTATATTTGTATGAAACAGCGTATAAGGGCGCTCACGCAGCTGCCCGCGTTAAAACTCATCCTGCGCTTTTGCGAAGGCCCGTTCTTCCCCGCGGCGTATGCCGTGCTCGTGCTGCTTTCCTCGTTTTTCGGGCTGGAGATAGCGTTCATGGCCGCTGCGGCGCTCATCGTCGTTTTCCTGTGCGTATTCTCGCGCGATACGCGGCCGATGCTGTGCGTGGTGTTCATGACGGTGTACGCCGCAAGCTGGAAACATACTCCGCAGCCGCCGTTCTCTTCGGACTTTTTCAACCTTACCTGGGTGCGCGTCTGCCTTGTCGTGTTCGGCGTGCTGGTCGTTGCGGCAATGCTGTTCCGCTTTATCGTATTCCCGCAGGACAGGAATTTTTTCAAGGAGAGCAAGCTGCGCCTCGGCATCGTCCTCATGACGGCGGCTTTTCTGCTCAACGGCGTTTTTTCCGACGGGTACGTGATAAAAGACCTGCCGTTCGGGCTCTTGATGGCGCTCTCGTTCTTTATCTTTTATATCTTCTTTTTCAACACGATGCGCACGGACGAGGACACCGCGCCCTACGCGGCGTATATCCTCGTTCTTACCTCGGCGGTGATATTCTTGCAGCTGTGCAAGATATTTATCTTCGACGGAGTAATAAAGGACGGCTCCATCGATAAGGACGTGCTCATCGCCGGCTGGGGCATGAGCAACAACATAGGCGGCATGCTGGGCATGTTCTTCCCCGCGTGCTTTTATCTCGCTTACCGCGCGCGCCGCTTCGGCTGGGTATATTACTTGCTGGCGTTTGTGTTCTTTTTCGGCGTATGCCTCACACTCAGCCGCACGTCCGTGCTCGTGAGCGGCGTTATCTTCGTCGCCGCGGCGATACTGCTTATGGCGGCAAAGTCGCCGGTGCGCAAGTTCGTGCGCATATTCAACGCCGTTGCCGCCGTCGCCGGCATAGTCGCGCTCGCCGTGCTGTGGGACAAGGTGCGCGAGGTGTTCGCGGTGTTCTTCGAGCGTGGTTTTTCCGATTCGGGCAGGTTCGATATATGGGAGAGCGGCCTGCGCAATTTCCTGCGCGCGCCCGTGTTCGGCGTCGGCTTTTACGAACCGATCATGCCCGATTGGTCTTACGAAATAGAAAATTGGATTTTCCCGGACATGTATCACAACATATTCGTTCAGATGCTGGCAAGCTGCGGCGTCGTGGGCGCCGTGGCGCTGTGCGTGCACCTCGCGCAGGTGGTGTTTGCGGTAAAAAAGCGCCCCTGCGGCGAGAGCCTGTTTTACATCGCCGTATTGCTCGGCATGCTTGGCATGTCCATGCTGGACAACCATCTGTTCCACGTATTCCCCGCCGCGGCGTATTCGGTGTTCCTGCTGCTTTCCGAAAGGGAGGGCGAAAGCGGGCCTCTGCTGTTGTTGCGGCCCATACCCGTAAAGAGCAAAAAGGAGGAGCGCCCCGCTCCCGCCGACGGCGCCGCCGCGGCGGAAGGCGGCAATTCCGCTTAAATAAAAAGGCCTTCCGCGGAAAGCGGAAGGCTTGTTTTTTCACTTTTTTGCTATCAGCTGTTCGACTCCCGCTTTCGGCGCGGGGGCGGGCTGAGGCTTTTTTGCCATCATCGCGTCGGTGTAATGCTTGAACACCGTGGTTATGTCGCCGTCTTCCCGCACGAGGCCGCCGTCTATCCAAATGGCGCGCTTGCAATAGCGTTTTACCGCCTCGCCGTGCGAAACTATCAGGAATGTAAGCCCCTTCTGCTGCAATTCGGCAAGTTTGGCGTGGCACTTTTTGTTAAAGGCTATGTCGCCCACGGCGAGTATCTCGTCTATCAGCAGTATCTCCGATTCCATGCTTACCGCGATGGAAAAGCCCAGCCTTGCAAGCATGCCCGAAGAGTAGGTCTTTATGGGCGAATAAATAAAGTCGCCCAGCTCCGAAAACTCTATTATGTCGTTGAGTTTTTCGTCTGTTTCCTTTTTGGTGTAGCCGAGTATGGCGGCGTTCAGGTATATGTTTTCCAGCCCCGTGGCATTGCCGTCGAACCCCGCGCCCAGCTTGAGCAGCGGCGTTATCCTGCCGTAGCGCCTCGCATAGCCCGTCGTCGGCTTCAATATGCCCGAAACTATTTTGAGCAGCGTGGATTTGCCGGCCCCGTTCTTGCCTATCAGCGCCACCGCTTCGCCGCGGTGCACGTCGAAACTCACGCCTTTAAGACATTCGAATTTTTTCTTTTTAAGGTTCTTTTTGAACGCCCGCACGACGAGTTCTTTAAGCGAGTTAACGCCCACTTCGTATTTGTTGAACTTCATCGTAACGTCGCGCACTTCCAGAACGACGTCCCTTCTGCCGTTTTCCATTTTCTGCCTCACAGATATGCCGCTATCTTGTTTTTGCACGCTTCGAGGAAGGCCCAGCCTATTATCAGCGACGCCGCGGCGAAAATATACATCAAAAGGATGGAGGGTTCGGTGGACGAGAACGAGAACATCAGGTTAGGTATGTCGCCCCTCAAAAGTTCCCTGAACCCTTCCACGTAGTGGAACATCGGATTGAACATCATCGCCTTGGTAACGGTCGCGCTGCCCAGCGCTTCCACGGAGTAGAACAGCGGCGTGAGATACGTCCACAGCGTGAGCACCACGCTGTAAATGTGTTTTATGTCGCGGAAGAAAACGAACAGCGCGCTTAAAAAATAGGATATGCCCAGCGAAAAGATCGTCACCGCGGGCAGTATCAGCAGCACGAGCACTATCTGCCAGGGGAACACGAAATAAGGCCCGCCGAATATGGGCAGGGCGCGGAAGCCCGCCACGAGCAGCAGCGCTATGAACGAAAATCCGAACGTGACCAGCGCGGAAAACACGTTGGCGGCGGGGAATATCTCTATGGGCACTTTGGTCTTTTGCAGCATGTCGCGCTGTCCCACCAGGCACCCCAGCGAAGAGGAGGTGGAGCCGCGCATTATGCCGAATATTATGTTGCCCGAAAGGATGTAAATGGGGTAATCGAGCCCGTCGGTGTGCCTGCCGAATATCGCCGAAAAGACGAACGCCATCACTATCATGTTCAGCAGCGGGTTCAGCACCGTCCACAGCACGCCTATGAACGAGCGGTAGTACTGATTTTTTATGTTGCGCCGCACGAGCAGCTGCAACAGATACATCCGTTGTCCCAGATTGTTCCTTTTTTTGGTCATTTGTCGTCCTCTGCGCGTAAAACCCCGCGCGCCCGCAAATTTATCCGGCTCCGCCCAGGGCGTCAACGTAAAAGTCCGTCAGCCTGTGGGCCTCTTTTTCTATGTCGTAGTGTGCGTCCGCAAGCTCGCCGCGGCAGTTGTAACGGTGGGGGGAGGGCTTGTTCATCGCGTCCGCCCACGTTTCTTCGTCGTCCGGCAAAAACACGCACCTGCCCGTAACGTCCGCCTCTTTGGGCACGTTTTGCGAAAGCAGGCATTTCAGTCCCGCAGCCTGCGCCTCTATGGCGGCCATGCCCAGCCCTTCGTAGTGCGAGGGCAGGCAGAACAGATCGGCGGCCTTATACCACGCCGCGGGATCCGTGGGCGCGACTATCTTCACCTTTTCGGTTATGCCCAGCTCCGCCGCAAGCGAGATGGCGTTGTGCCTCTCCTCGCCGTCGCCTATCAGCACCAGCGTCATTTCTTCGCGCGCGGCAGCCTTTGCAAACGCGCGCAGCAAAAGAGGGATGTTCTTCTGGAACACGAACCTGCCCACGAACAGCACCACTTTGCCGCTCAGCCCGAATTCCTTCCGGGCGGCGTTATACGCCTTTTTGTCCGAACAGAACCTGTCCAGCTCTATCGCGTCGGGCAGTATGAACGCCTTGTCGGCGTGCTTGCCGAATATGTTTTCCGCCGCGTGCCTGCTGCACGCCATCATATGCGTGGCGTTGTCTGCGGCAAAGGGGCGCAGCAGCTTTTTTACGAGGTAATGGTCGGACTGCTTGTTGAACGTGCTGTGCGCGTGGCATATGCGCACGGGCACCCTCGCCTGCGCCGCCGCCGTAAGGCAGAACGCCGAAAGGGTGGTAAGGTGCGAGTGCACCACCTTGTAATCGTTCAGCCCGCAGACCTTTTCCATGTCGAACAATCCTTTAAGAAAGTTCTTCTGAAAGGGCGAAACGTAATATACCTGCGCGCTCGGATCTACTTTGCGCACCTCGTCGTCAAAGGCGGAGGGGGCGTAGGTCACGAAGTCGAAGCGGAATTTTTCCGTGTCGGTCCGCCTGAAATAATTCAGCAGACAGGCGGAAACCCCGCCCAGGCGCGCGTTGCCCACGATATGCAGCACGTTTATTCTGCCGTCTTGCATCCGGTCACATCCTTTGCGTCGCTGCCGCTTATTCCGAAATTCGCATACGTCTTGTCGCTTACTTTTACCTTGTCGTTCACCGCGGCGCGCAGCGCTGCGTATTCCTCGGGCGAAACGTGCCTCAAAAACCTGCGTTCGCCCGCTATCATCACTGCAACGGTCTTTAAGATTATCTTGACGTCGAGCAGCGGCGACGCGTGCACGACGTAATAAGCGTCGTAATATTTGCGTGCCTTTATGGAAAGATGCCCGTTGCCCCTCACCTGCGAAAGTCCCGTAAGCCCGGGCTTCATCTCGAATTTTACGAGTTCCCACGGCTGATATTCGCAGTCGTAAACGGGCAGCAGCGGCCGGGGACCGATAAAGCACATGTCGCCCTTTATAACGTTGAACAGCTGGGGCAGTTCGTCGAATTTGAATTTGCGTATGAACTTGCCCACCTTCGTAAGGTTGTCGTTGTTGTCCTTTATCACCGGCCTGCTCTTGTCGAACGGCACGTCGGCGCTCTTCATCGAGCGGAATTTATAGCAGACGAACTTATTGCCGTATCTGCCGGTGCGCAGCTGGCGCAGCAGCACCTTGCCGCCGTCTTCCGCCTTTATCGCTATGGCTATGCCCGCCATCAGCGGCGAAACGACTATCAGTCCCAACAAGGCAAAAATAAAGTCCGCTATGTATTTGAATTGCAGATATACTTTCGTCATTTCCCGTTCCCCGATAAAGCGTCCGCGCGCATTATATTGTATCAATTATAATACATATTGCCGCATAAATCTACTGTTTGTGTAAAAATTATGTAAAATTTATAAGGAAAAAGGGAAAAGCGCGCGACGCGCCCGTCCCGCACAAAAGGCCGCGGATGCGTTTGTCGCGGCATATTACGCGGTCAATCCGTCTTTCGTGCAAAAAACAGCCTGTCCCACGTCTTCCGCGAGCACATCTCCCGCGCGCCCGCGCGGTAAAGCTTTTTCATTTTGCCGTAGCCGAACAGCAGCCCGAAAAACACACGGAAAGTCTTTCTGCGCAGGTCGCGCCGCTTTTTCGTGTCGAGTTCGAGTATCATGCCCTTGCCGCTCTTTTCGTCGTAGTGCACCACCGTGCGCTTAAGAAAGCAGTCGGCGGCTATGGGGTTGCCCATGTCCGTAACGGCGGTCTTTTTGGAAAACACGAAAGCGGGCAGATAATTTTCCAGCGCAAGGAACAGGCATCGGAAAAATTCGCTGCGCTTGTCCGGATCCCATTTGCGGGGGGACGGCTTGCCGCCGCACGCCTTTTCTATCTCTTCCGCGTCGCACAGCCTGTTTTCCAGCGCGCGGACGTGCGCGTTTATCTCTTCGGGATCGGAGGAGATAAAAAAGCCGGGGCCCTTCATAAAGTCTTCGTAAGCCTCGTAAAGCGCCTGCGCGCACGCGTAGTTTTTAAGCAGCAGGCTCTTGAACATAAAGTAAGCGAACCGCACCGCCGGCTTGAACCCGCCGGCTTTGCACCGCATTGCCGAAACGGCGGCAAGGTTGCGCTTGGTGTAATATTCCAGCGTGCCGGTATATTTGCCGGCAAAGTCCTGGTGCCACACGCCTATGCCGCTCACGGACAGTTTTTCTTCCGCTGCGCGCATGCCGTATTCCACGTCGTCGCCCTTTATGAAAAACGGCATGGGCAGGCCGTATTTTTCAACGGAGGAGGCGGGCATGCAGCAATACCACCAGCCGTAATAATCGGGCGTTTCCGGCCGCTGTATCTTAAGTAGCGACTGCGGTTTGCGCATATCCAGGCGCGAATTTATCACCTTAAAGCGCAGCCCGTCGTATTTTCCGCCGCATTCGTACTGCATCCACGGCTGTTCCAGCGTAAGCATGGCGCCGCCCAGCGTGGCGTTAGCGTGTTCGGGCGTAAGCGCCGAAAGCAGCAGGTGCGTGCGTTCGAGCACGTTGAAATCAAAGGAGATGTCGTCGTCCGTAAGCAGGAAATGCGTAAAGGAGGAGTCGGCGCACACTTCGCATATGCCCCGCGTGAATCCGCCGCTCCCGCCGAGGTTGCGGTTCTTTATCACCGTGTAAAAGCCGCTCTCCGGCAGGTCGAGCGTTCCGGCGTTGTCTATCACGAAAACGTGCAGCGCTTCCGCCATATACGGGCGTGCTTTCAGTCCCTCGGCTATCCGCGCAAGGTTGGCGGCAACGAAACTTTCCCTGCGGTAGGTGCATATCACCATGCCCGTTTTTATCCTGCGCTCGGGCCGTTTGTCGGCAAGCCACCGCCCGCCCGATATCCTGCATCCGCCCTTTGCCCTTACGGTAAACCAGATATATCCGCCGCCGTTCCCGTTTTCGAGCGGCACTTCTTCGGCGGCGCTTCCGTCGTGCTCCGTCGACTTCAGCAGCCTGTCGCCCGCGCGCGTGCATTCGAAGACTTCCAGCACGAACGCGCCCTCGGCGTCTATCTCCAAAGTAGCCGAGCTTATGCCGCAGCAGCGGGCGTATTCGAGCGAGAGTATGTTAAAGTAAGTGCGGAACGAGGCGCTTTCTCCGTCCGCAAGGCAAACGACGCCGCCTTCGGCGCGCGCGCCCTGCACGCACAGCCCTTCGGCCCCCGCCTGCGGCTCTTCGAGCATAAGGTCAAACAGTTTCATATCGTTATTATACCATATTATGCGCCGGTTGGGGCGTTTAATCGCAAAAGTGTGCGCAATGCCTTAAACTGACAAAAAATCACGCCCGTATGTTGCAAACATTCACACTTAAAAAGCACCGTGCGCTTTGCGCGGTGCTTTCCGGCAGGCGTAAGCCTTTAGCCGAGTTCCTTTTCGGCGCAGTCCAGGGCTGCGGCTATCACCTTGTCCATATCGTAATACTTGTATTGCCCGAGCCTGCCCCCGAATATTACGTCCTTTTCGCCGTCGGCAAGCGCCCTGTATTTTGCGTAAAGAGCGTTGTTCCTGTCGTCGTTCACGGGGTAATAAGGCTCGTCGCCCTTGTGCCACGTTGCGGGATATTCGCGGGTGATATAGGTCACGGGGCTCTGCGAGCGTTCGAAATGCTTGTGCTCTATTATCCGCGTGTAGGGCACTTTGCGCTCGGTGTAGTTCACCACGGCGTTGCCCTGATGGTTTTCCTCTTCCAGCCGCTCCGTTTCAAAGCGGAGGGAGCGGTATTCCAGCTCGCCGTACTTGTAGCCGTAAAATTCGTCTATCATGCCCGTGTAGACCGTTTTTTTCGCAATGCCGGGGTTTTCCTCTGCAAAGGCGGCGTATTCGGTGTTCAGGCGCACCTCGGTGCCTTCCAGCAGTTTTTCGGCGAGCTTCGTGTATCCGCCTTCGGCAATGCCCTGCCGGCGGTCGTTGAAGTAGTTGTTGTCGTAAGTAAAGCGCAGCGGCAGGCGCTTTATTATGAATGCGGGCAGGTCTTTGCAGCTCTTTCCCCACTGCTTTTCCGTATATCCCTTTATCAGCTTTTCAAAAACGTCTCTGCCCACGAGTTTTAGGCCCTGTTCTTCCAGGTTCTTCGGCTCGCCTATGTTCAGCTCGGCTATCTGTTCCTCTATTTTCGCCTTTGCCTCTGCGGGGGTGACCACGCCCCACATTTTCGAAAAGGTGTTCATGTTGAACGGCAGGTTGTAAAGTTCGTCCTTGTAGCGCGCTATCGGCGAATTGACGAAGTTGTTGAACGTGACGAACTCGTTCACGTATTTCCACACGCGCTCGTCGGAGGTGTGAAAGATGTGCGCGCCGTAAACGTGTATGTTTATCCCGTCCCTGTTTTCGGTGTATATGTTGCCGCCGACGTGCGCGCGCCTGTCTATCACGAGGCATTTTTTGCCCGCTTTTTTAGCTTCGTGGGCAAACACGCAGCCGAACAGCCCCGCACCCACGACAAGATAATCGTATTTTGCCATGACCTCTCCTTAAAGCCCGCGCAACGCGGGCGTTATTTTGCGTATATTATTGCCCCAATTTGCTTTTCAGGGCGTCTGCGAGCGCGGCCGCCGCGTCCTTTGGCGAGATGCGCGCCGTGTTTATGCACAGGTCGTAATTCAGCCTGTCGCCCCACTTTGCGTCCGTGTAAAAGGCGTAATAGCGCGCACGCTCTTTATCTATCTTTAATATGTGTTTTTTCAGCGCGGCGTCCGAAAGGTGCTCGTGTTCGGGCGCCTTTTCGCGGCAGCGCTTTATGCGCGCGGGCATCTCCGAATACACGAATATGCGCAGCGGGTGCAGGTCGCGCAGTATAAAGTCGGCGCACCTGCCCACTATCACGCAGTCGGACTTTTCCGCCATCTCGCGTATTATGTTGTGCTGCTCGTTATAAACGGCAAGCGTCTGTTCCACCACCGGATCTGTGAGCGGGTAAAACGATCTGCCTATCGTTATGGGAAAGGGCATGTAAGGTTTATGCTCTATTATCTGGTGGACGTATTCCTCCGAAAGGGAGGTGCGCTTTGCTATTTCGGTTATTATCTGGCGGTCGTAATACGCTATGCCAAGGTCTTCGGAAAGCCTTCTGCCCAGCTCTCTGCCGCCGCTGCCGAATTCTCTGCCGACAGTTATTATAAAATTGGACATAACTCACCTCGCAGCTGTCTTATATACAATATGATATCACAACGCGCGCCGCAAGTCAATAGCGGCGCAAAAATTAAGCGCCCGCGTGCAAAAAAGTTCAACGCGTCTTTTCAAAGAATTTGCATTGCCGTCACCGTATTTTAACATTCGGGGGTTATAGTATATGCGTAACGGGCGGGGCGGAAGCGCGCCGCGCGCCCGCGGATATCATAAAAAGCTCACAGACGCGGCGCTTGCGCCGCGGCAAGATACATAATATTTCCCCTCCAAAATACCTTTCCCGTCCGCTTTAAGCGGGCGGGAAAGGTATTTTTTGCGCAATATTCTTTACAATCGCCGCCGTTGGCTGTATAATATACTCAATACAGGCGTTTTGCGCCGTATTTTAAGCGGCGCGGAGGAACATGAAAAAGTCAAAAAGCGGCAGGGCGCGGCTCGCCGCGATAATATCCGTTGCGGCGGCGGCACTCGTGATAAGCGCGCTGCTCGTGATAAATATCTTTTTTCCGCTCAAATATTTCACCGCTTACCTCGTAAGGGGCAGCCGCCCCGCGGGCGGTCTTACGCTGCGCGTGCTCGACGTGGGCCAGGCGGATTGCGCCGTGGCGTGCCTGCCGGACGGGAAGACGTTGCTGATAGACGGCGGCGACGGAACTTACGCCTGCACGCTCGGCATACTCACGGAGCTCAACCGGCTGGACGTAGACCGCCTCGATTACGTCGTGTGCACGTCGGTAAAGGACGAGCACTGCGGCGGGCTTGCCGAGATACTGCGCGTAAAAGGCGCGGACGTGGTGTTCGCGCCCTACTGCACCAACAGGTATATCAGCCGGAGCTATTCCGCCTTTTACTCCGCCGCCGAAAGCTGCGGCGCCGAACTTAAGGTGGCGGAATACGGCGAGGGCGCCGAATGCGGCAAAGCCTTTTTCACCTTTCTGGCTCCCGCGGTGCACACCGCGCCCGGCGGCGCTTACGACGACCTCAATTCCGATCCCACGGACGAGGCGATAGACGCGGCTTCGGCAGTTTTATGGCTGGAATACGACGGCTGCGGCATATTTTACGCGGGCGACGCGCCCGCTCGCGTGCTCGACGGGATAGTAGGCGAATATCGGGTGGCGGCAGGCCCGGGCGGAGCGTTCGTCTTTGGCGGGCACGAAATAAAACTTGAAAACTGCAGGGCTTACAAGGCGGCAGGACACGGCGGCGAAGATCACCGCTCTTCCGCGCTCACCGACCTGCTCGCCCCGCAGATATCCGTTATTTCGTCGGGCGAAAACAACGCCGAGGGCTGCCCTTCGGCGGGAGTGCTTGCCGACCTCTCCGCACACGGCAACATATACATGACCGCATACCGCGGCAACGTTACCGTAAGTCTGGACGGCGGCGAGTGTGCGGCGGAGTGCGAAAGGTAAAGGAGGAAACATGAAACTTACTACGGCAGGCGAATCGCACGGCAGGGCGCTCGTCGGGATAATAGAGGGGCTCCCCGCCAACCTCGGGATAGACGTCTCGCTGATAAACGCCGACCTCGCGCTGCGCCAGAGCGGATACGGCCGCGGCGGCAGACAGAAGATAGAGAACGACCGCATAGAGGTGCTCTCCGGCGTGCGAAACAAGCTCACGCTGGGCAGCCCGCTGGCGTTCGCCATAATAAATTCCGATTACGCCAATTGGGAAAAGTATATGTCCGCGGGCGACTGCGACGTGACCGCCCGCACTCTTACAAAGGTGCGCCCGGGGCATGCCGACCTGACCGGGCTTAAAAAATTCGGACAGACGGACGCGCGCAACGTGCTCGAACGCGCCAGCGCAAGGGAGACCGCCGTGCGCGTTGCGGCGGGCAGCATAGCAAAGCAATATCTCGCCGCGCTCGGCGTGCGGGTGGGCGGCCGCGTTATCTCCGTATGCGGAGTAAAAGACGAGGGGATATATCCCTTCGAACGGCTTGCGGAGGCAAAAGAAGGCAAGCTTTTCATGATAGACAAGGCCGCGGAAGAGCGCGCCGCCGCGCTCATAGACGAGCTTAAAGCCGCGGGCGACACCGCCGGCTGCGTTGCCGAAGTGCGTGTGCACGGGCTCAAAAGCGGGTTCGGCAGCTGCATGACTTACGGCGAAAAGCTCGACGGCAGGCTTGCCGGCGCGCTCATGGGCGTGCAGGCGGTAAAGGGGGTGGAGATCGGCCTCGGTTTTGCCGCCGCGGATCTGCCCGGCAGCCGCGTCCACGACGAGATATTCAGCGAAAACGGCAATTTCGTCCGCCGCACCAACAATGCGGGCGGGATAGAGGGCGGCATGTCCAACGGCGAAGAGATAGTCGTCCGCGCCGCAATGAAGCCCATTCCCACGCTCATGCGCGGGCTGAACACGGTGGATTACCTCACCGGCGAAAGCTGCAGGGCGGCGGGCGAACGCAGCGACGTTGCCGCGGTGTGCGCGTTCGAAACGATAGCGGAAAGCGTTGCGGCGTTCGTGGTGGCTCAGGCCGTGGCGGAGCGCCTCGGCGGCGACGATATGGCGCAGGTGGTCGAGCGTTATGAAAGATTGTAAAATAAAGACTCTGCAAATAGATACCCCCGTGTGCAAAAGCACGGTGCATTGCGGCGAAGGCGCGTTCGAAAAGCTTGTGCCCGCAATGGCAAAAGGGCAGATATTCACCGTTACGGATTCCAACGTTTACCGCATTCATCGCGGCATATTCACGGATGTATTTCAACCGCGCGGCAAAGTTTACGTGCTCCCCGCGGGCGAGGCGAGCAAGAGCCCCGCACGGCTTTTCGATATATTAAAGGCCATGCTGGGCGCAGGCCTTATGCGCAACTGCACGGTGTTCGCGGTGGGCGGCGGCGTCGTCGGCGACATAGCCGGGCTGGCGGCGTCGCTGTATATGCGCGGCGTAAATCTGGTGCAGGTGCCCACGACGCTGCTCTCGCAGGTGGACAGCTCCGTGGGCGGCAAAACGGCGGTCGACCTCTGCGGCGTAAAAAACATCGTCGGCACGTTCTATCAGCCGCGCGAAGTGGTGGCCGATCCCCGCTTTTTGCGCACGCTGCCCGCGCGCGAGATAAGGTGCGGCTTGGGCGAGATAATAAAGTACGGCGCGCTCGACGCGGGAATATACGGCAAGCTTCTTTCAAACGAAAAGCGCCTCAAAGATCCTTCGTTTTTCAACGGGATAGTCTACGACTGCATAGCCTGCAAGGCCGATATAGTAAGGCGGGACGAGCGTGAGGGCGGACTAAGGAAAACGCTCAACCTCGGCCACACCACGGGGCACGCGTTCGAGCTGTTTTACAAGCGCCGTTCGCACGGCGAATTTGTGCTCATCGGCATGTATTACGAGCTGTATATCGCCGTTAAAAAGGGCATATGTGCGCCCGGATATGCGAAATCGCTCCTCGGGCTGATAAAAAGCGTGACGAGCGTCCCCGCGCCCGAGAACGTCCGCGAGGCGTGCCTTGCCGCCCGTCACGACAAAAAGAACGTGCGCGGCGGCGAAATAAGCCTCGTGCTGCCCGTGTCCGAAGGCTGCGTGCGCGTTTCGGAGCTCCCGCAGGAAGAATACGAGGCCCTCGTCGCGGAGTGCGCCGGGCACGGTTTCGGGGAGGTGCTGCAATGAACGGGCTCAGGTTCGCCGTAGTAGGCAAGGACGTTTCCCGTTCGTCCAGCCCCGCCATGCACAGGTTCATCGCCGCAGGCATGGGCAAAGACATAACTTACGACAATATCTCCGTCCCGCCCGAAAGTTTTTCTTCGCGGGCGGAGGAGTTCTTTGCAAAATACGACGGCTTCAACGTGACCATTCCCTTCAAGCTGGACGTCATCCCGTATCTTTCGGGGCTGGAGGGGGACGCGCGCGTATTCGGCGCCGTCAACACCGTCGTGACCGCCACCCGCATGGGCTACAACACAGACGGGCTCGGCTATGCGCTCATGCTTAAAAACGGCGGGGTGGAGCTTGCGGGCGCAAAGGTGCTGCTGCTCGGCGCGGGCGGCGCGGGCAGGAGCGCGGCAAAAACCATGAAGGACGGCGGCGCCGAAGTTTACGTTTACGACCGCAACGCCCTGTCCGCGGAAAAAGTCGCCGCGGAGTTCGGCGTTGCCTGCGTGAGCGGGACGGCGGAGGGGCGCTACGACGTCGTGGTGAACGCCACCGGCGTCGGTATGCACGCGACGGAGGGCGTATCGCCCGTCGGCAAAGAGGTCTTAAAGCCGTGCGAGATCGCCGTGGATCTGATATATGTGCCGCCCAAAAGCGCGTTTTTGCAGCTGGCGGAGTCGCTGGGGAAAAGGATAATAAACGGCATGCCGATGCTTTTTTATCAGGCGTATTACGCCGAATGCATCTATCTCGGCAGACGGGCGGACGCGGAAGAGGCGGCGGCGTTATATAAAAAATATCTGCATACGGGGGCTTGAAATGAAGCTTTTATTCATCAACGGAGTAAACCTGAACATGACGGGCGTGCGCGAGCGCGGCGTTTACGGCAGCAGCACGCTGGACGAGATAAACGCGGAGATCGCCGCTCACTTCAAGGGCGTGGAGTGCGCCTTTTACCAGAGCAACAACGAGGGCGACATCTGCACCGCGATACAGAACGCCGACTGCGACGGGATAGTGCTCAACGCGGGCGCGTTCACGCATTACAGTTACGCCATTCGCGACGCCGTTGCGTCCGTAAGCGTCCCCGTAGTCGAAGTGCATATGTCCAACGTATTCAAACGCGAACCTTTCAGGCACGTTTCGGTGCTCAGCGAGGTATGCGCGGGCACGATAGCGGGGTTCGGCAAAAACAGCTATATCCTTGCGGGCGAAAGCTTCCTGCTCGGCAAATGAGCGGTCTGCGCGATGCGGGGTGATTTATGAACGTGGTGCTCTGCGGCATGATGGGCTGCGGCAAGACGACCGTGGCAAGGGCGCTTGCCGGACTTACGGGAATGGAGTGCGCCGACACCGACGAAGAGGTGGCAAAAGAGCACGGCAGGATAGCCGACATTTTCGCGCGGGACGGCGAAGAGCGTTTCCGCACGCTGGAGCGGCAGGCCGTGCGCAGGGTGGCTGCGCGCGACGGGATCGTGATAGCCACAGGCGGCGGCTGCGTGCTCGACGCGGCAAACGTTGCCGAGCTGAAAAAGAACGGCAGGATAATATTTTTGCGCGCCTCTCTGCAAACGCTTGCCGCGCGGCTGGAGGGCGACACGGAAAGGCCGCTGCTCTCCGGCGGCGTGCAAAAGCGCATAGCCGAACTTCTGCCGGCGCGCACTCCGGCGTATATGGCCGCCGCGGACTTCGTGGTGGATACCGACGGGCTCGCGCCGGGCGATATTGCCGTGCGGATACTTGAACTGTGCGGAATAAAAAACAACGGTAATTAAGGCATATATGCCTGTCTGTTACAATAATTTACTCGGGTGGAACAATGAAAACTGTACTTGTTACCGGCGGCACCAAGGGCATAGGCAAAGCCGTCGCCGCGGAATTTTTAAGCAAAGGCTACGAGGTCATAATAAATTACGGCAACGACGAAGAGGCCGCGCTCGCCACCCAGGCGGAGTTCAACATGCTCGGCTATTGCCCCGTGCTCATGCGCGCGGACGTGGGCGACGAATCGCAGATCGACGATATGTTTGCCGAAATTTTCCGCAATTACGACCGCATAGACGTGCTCGTAAACAATGCCGGCATCTCGCGCGTAAACGTCATTCAGGACACGACCGCGGCGGAGTGGGACAGGATATTCGCGGTAAACGTGCGCGGCGCGTTTTTGTGCAGCCGCGCCGTGGCGGACAGGATGATAGTGGCGGGCGGCGGCTGCATAATCAACGTTGCTTCCGTATGGGGCGAAGTCGGCGCCAGCTGCGAGGTCGCGTATTCCGCGTCCAAGGCCGCGCTCATCGGCTTTACCAAGGCGCTCTCCAAAGAGCTCGCGCCCTCCGGCGTAAGGGTGAACTGCGTTTCGCCGGGGGTGATAGACACGCAGATGAACGCGCACCTCAGCTCGGAAGAGCTCGAAGACCTCACCGAGCAGATACCGCTCGGCCGCCTCGGCAGCGGCGAAGACGTTGCAAAGGCGTGCCTGTTTCTGGCGGAAAACGGCTACGTGACGGGCGAAACGCTGTCCGTGGGCGGCGGATTTGCAAAGTAATATTCGGGCGTCGCAAAATTTTGCGCGCCGCGAGGCAGAAAGCCGCGCGGCGCGCAGTTTCGTTTAATATAAAAAAATTTTCAAAAAATAAAGGAAATCGCATTATTTTTTCGTATATATCGGTATGAAAGAAAAAATGCCTGTATTAAAAGAGCGTACTTTCGCCATAGAGAGGGCTTACTTTTCGCCCTACGCCACATATTCGGACGCAAGCAGGGGGCGCCTGCGCGAGGAAAAGCCCTGCGCCATGCGCACCGATTTCCAGCGCGACCGCGACAGGATAATTTACTGCAAGGCGTTCAGACGGCTCAAAAACAAAACGCAGGTGTTCTTTTCGCCGGAAGGCGACCACTACATAACCCGCCTCACCCACACTCTGGACGTCGCGCAGATAGCGCGCAGCATGGCGCGCGCCCTCGCCCTGAACGAAGACCTTGCGGAGGCGATCGCGCTCGGGCACGACCTCGGGCACACTCCGTTCGGGCACAGCGGCGAAAGGATACTCAACAGCCTCGCCCCCGGCGGTTTCCGCCACAACGAGCAGTCCGTGCGCGTCGTGGACGTGCTCGAAAAGGACGGCGCGGGGCTCAACCTCACTTTCGAGGTGCGCGACGGCATACTCAACCACAAAAAGAGCGGCGCGCCCGCCACGCCGGAGGGGATGTGCGTCTCCGTTGCCGACAGGATAGCTTACATAAACCACGACCTCGACGACGCCGTGCGCGCGGGCGTGCTGAAACCTTCCGACGTGCCCGCGGACATAACCGCCGTGCTGGGGACAAGCTCCAAAGAGAGGATAAACACCGCCATAAGTTCGGTGTTTACCGAAAGTTACGGCAAGCCGGAAGTAAGGCTCGGCGCGGAGGTGGAGCAGGCAAGCGAGGCGCTGCGTTCGTTCATGTTCGAAAGGGTTTATTTCACCGAGTCCGCGCGCGGAGAAGAGGAAAAGGCGGCGCGCATGCTCTCTTATATGTACGAGTACTTCATAAAGAACGCGCACAAGCTGCCCGAAACGTTCGTAAAGCTGCTCGGGCGCTTTCCCAAGGAGCAGGTGGTCTGCGATTACATCTCGTCCATGACCGACAGGTACGCCGTTTATACGTTCAACCGCATATGCGTGCCGCGCGGCTGGACGTTCGGCGACGAAAACAATTAAAGCCCGCGCGGGCAGAGGTGATGCACGGTGATATACGACAGGGATTTTCTGCGGCTGCTGACCGAAAAACTTAATATCGTGGAAGTCGCCTCGTCTTATATGCATCTGGAAAAAAAGGGCGGCACCTATTGGGCGTGCTGCCCGTTCCATCACGAAAAGACGGCGTCTTTCCACGTGGACGAAAACAGACAGTTTTACCACTGCTTCGGCTGCGGCGCCTCGGGCAACGTCATCTCGCTGGTAAAGGAGATGGAAAACGTGGACTTCGGCGACGCCGTAAAGATACTTGCCGAGCGCGCCAACGTCCCTCTGCCGCAGCAGAACGGCGCGGACGGCGAGCGTGCGGCGGAATTGAAGCGCAAGCGCGACACGCTGCTCAAAATAATGAACGACAGCGCGCACTTTTATCTCGACAACCTCAATTCGGGCAAGGCGGACGCGCACATAGAATATATCTTAAAGCGCGGCATACCGGCAAACATAGTGCGCTCGTTCGGGCTGGGCGCCAGCCTCAATTCTTACGACCTTCCAAAGTTTTTGCTTGCAAAGGGCTATTCCCGGCAGGACATCGTGGACAGCGGCGCCGTCAACGAGGTGGAGGGCAAGCTCTCCGATTCGCAGAGCGGCAGGCTCGTATTCCCGATAATCAACGCCTTCGACGAGGTGATCGCCTTCGGCGGCAGGTCGATAAGGCCCACCGACTTCGCAAAATATAAAAACACCAAGGAAACGCTGATATTCAACAAGAGCAGAACGCTCTACAACATAAACAAACTTAAAAAGCTGCGCCGAGCGGGCGGGCTTAAAGACGTGATAATGGTAGAGGGCTATATGGACGCGCTCTCCCTTTATCAGGCGGGGTTCCGCAACGTCGTGGCAAGCATGGGCACTTCGCTCACGCAGGAGCAGGCGCGCATGATAAAGCGCTACTGCACCACCGTGCTGATAAGTTACGACGGCGACGGCGCCGGGCAAAAGGCAAACATGCGCGGGCTGGAGATCTTAAAGGGCGAGGGCATAGACGTAAAGGTCGTGCCGCTGCCGGACGGGCTCGATCCCGACGAGGTGATAAAACAGCGCGGCACGGAGGCTTACCGTGCCTGTCTCGACGCGGCTATGCCGCTCATCGATTACAAGCTGGAAGTTTCGCGCAGGGCGCACGACCTTTCCAAACCGGAAGAAAAACTCCGATACGTCGGCGAGGCGCTCAAAGTCGTGCGCACGGCGGAGACCGCCGCCGAAAGGGAGATGATGTTAAAGGACCTGCGCGACGAAACGGGCATAAGCTTCGAGGCGCTCAGCCGCGATCTTAACCGGCTGCCCGCCGCGCCCGCGGAAAGGGAGAGCGAACCTCCCCCCAAACCCGCCGACACGGCAGGGGCGACCATAAAGGCTTCGCGCTTCGTTGCGGCGGCGTATCTTTTCGGCGCGCGCTACGCGGGCGAGGAAGACATAGACGGCGTGCCGTTCGCAAACGACGTGCATTCGCTTATCGCGGGCTACGTAAAAAGCAAGGCGCTGCTCGGCGAAAAGGTGACTTTAAGCGAGATATTCGACTTTTTCGACGAGGGAACGCCCGAATACGAAGAATTGTGCCGCGTGCTCGACCTCAACGACGGAGAAAACCTCGAAAGCGAGGTCGCGCGCAAATATTTTTACGACTGTTTGCGCAGGCTTAAGGCGGAAAACATCGCGCAGGCCATCGAAGAGGTCAAAAAGCAGTACGCGTCCACGGACGACGCCGAAGGCAAAAGGCAGGCGGCGGCGCTGTTGCAGCAGCTTATAAAACAAAAGGAAAAATTAAAAAGCGGAGATATACGATGAGCTTATCCGATCAGAAACTTAACGAAATTTTAAAAAAAATCATCGACGATTTCGGTGCCAAGGGTTCGATAACCACCAACAACCTTTGCGACATAATGGAAAAATACGACACCACTCCCAACCAGATGGACTTCGTGTATAAGTCGGTGGCGGACGCGGGCATACAGATAATCGACGAGGCCGAGCGCGACAGGGAACTTTACGAGCAGGCGCTCTCCGATATCGGGCTCGACGATCCGGTAAAGATGTACCTCAAAGACATCGGCCGCGTGCCGCTTTTATCCGCGGACGACGAAATAGAGCTTGCCCGCAAGATGCAGGAGGGCGACGAAGAGGCAAAAAAGAAGCTTTCGGAGGCCAATTTAAGGCTCGTCGTTTCCATAGCAAAGCGCTACGTCGGGCGCGGCATGCTCTTCCTCGACCTCATCCAGGAGGGCAACCTCGGCCTTATGAAGGCGGTGGAAAAATTCGACTATCAGAAGGGCTTCAAGTTCTCCACGTACGCAACGTGGTGGATAAGGCAGGCGATAACCCGCGCCATAGCCGACCAGGCCCGCACCATACGCATCCCCGTGCACATGGTGGAAACGATAAACAAGCTCACGCGCGTGTCCCGCCTGCTCACGCAGCGCTTCGGACGCGAGCCCACCCCTTCGGAGATCGCCAAGGAGATGGGCATCTCGGAAGAGCGCGTGCGCGAGATCCAGAAGATAGCGCAGGATCCCGTATCGCTGGAAACGCCCATAGGCGAGGAGGAAGATTCGCATCTCGGCGACTTTATCGAGGACGAAACGACCACCACACCTTCGGACAGCGTATCCACCACGATGCTCAAAGAAACGCTGCTCACCGTGCTCAACAGCCTCACCCCGCGCGAGGAAAAGGTGCTCCGCCTGCGCTACGGCGTAGACGACGGCCGTCCCCGCACGCTGGAAGAGGTGGGCAAGGAATTCAACGTTACCAGGGAGCGCATCCGCCAGATAGAGGCAAAGGCGTTAAGAAAACTGCGCCACCCCTCGCGCTCCAAGCATCTGAAAGATTTCCTGGATACCTGACATGACCGAAAGGCTGAAAAAGCTGTGCGCCTTTCTGGACGAGTGCGACGCCTTTATCGACGTGGGCTGCGACCACGGCTACTGCACGCAGTATATGCTTGAAAACGGGCTGTGCCGGCACGCGGTCATCGCCGACGTGAGCCCGCAAAGCCTTTCAAAGGCGCAGCGGCTGCTCGGCGCTTACGTAAATAGCGGCGTTTGCACCGCGGTGTGCTGCGACGGGCTGGAAAAGGTGCCGCGGGACGGGCTCACGCTTATAGCGGGCATGGGCGGCGAAGAGATAATACGCATACTTTCGTCGGCTTATATCCCGCAGTCGTTCGTGTTTCAGCCCATGAAAAACGCGCCCGCGCTGCGCGCCTTTCTGCTGGATAACGGCTGCCGGCTCGAATACGACGGCCTGTTCACCGAAACGCGCGGCGGCACGGTCAAATATTACTTCGTGATAAAGGGCACCCGCCGGGGAGGCGGCGCGCCGTATTCTCCGGCGCAGCTTGCGTGGGGCAGGCACAGCCTCGGCACGCCGGAGCTTAAAAACCTGCTCGAATACGAGCTTGAAAAGCTCGAAAGTTACAAAAACAACGGCCTCTCGGCGACCTCGCTCGGCGGCGTGGAGGAAAGGATAAAAGACATAAAGGGGGTGCTTGCGGATGAATATAACTGAAGCCCTCGCCGCAGCCGAAATCACGGTGGCGCCGCTTTCGCTCAGCGAGGAGTTCTGCAAAAAATACGGCGCTTACGACAACAGCGGGGCGATCTTCGCCGCGCCCGCGCAGATAACGGGCGCGCTGTTCGCGCTCGACCTAACTCCGTCCGCCGCGCGCAGGGCAAAAGAGGAGGGCTGCAACCTGATCGTCACCCATCATCCTGCCATATTCGCGGGCGTAAAGCAGATAAGCGCGCTGCCCCAATCGCCCACGTCGGCGCTGGCTTACTGCATAGCGCACGGCATTTCGGTGATATCGATGCACCTCAATTTCGACGCCGCGCCCCGCGGGATAGACGCATGGCTCATGCGCGGACTGGGCGGCGAGCGCGAAGAAGAGGTGATGAACGTCCTTTCGGGCGGGGGCTACGGCAGGCTGTTCCGCGTCGAGGAGCAGCCGTTCGAACGGTTCTGCAAAGCGGTAAGCAAAGAGTTTTCCACCGGCCGCTGCCGTTTTTACGGCTCCGGCGTAACTAAAAAGGTGGCTTCGTTCTGCGGCGCCGGCTGCTACGACGACAGCGTCGCGTTTGCCGTTTCCCACGGGGCGGACACGTTCGTTTCCGCGGACATAAAACACCACCATATCGCCGCGCTCGCAAACGCCGGCCTGAACGTTGTCGAAATGACGCACTATGCCTCTGAATTTTACGGATTCAGCCGCATATATGCCGAATTGAAAGGGGTATATCCCTTTCCCTGCGTGCTCCATCGCGAGGACGCGCTGCTCTGAAAGGGGCGCCTTAAAAAAAGCAAAAGGAGAATATCATGTCCAACATAGAAAAGCTGCTCAGATATCAGCAGGAAGACGAAAAACTGATAAAGATAGAGCAGGAGGCTGCCGCCTCCGAAGAGCGCAAGAATTACGTGCAGTCCAAAAACTTCATGGCAAAGGCGCCCGAAAAGCTCGATCAGCTCGACGCCCGCGCCGCCGAGGCGGAGCGCACCGCCGCCCGCCTTTCGCAAAAATACGACGAGCTTGCGGAGGCGCTAAAAGACTTCGATTCGCTCGACGAGATGGTCAGCAACGAGGGCGCCGAAGTTTCGTTCTACAAAAAGTCCGCGCTCGCCCTGCAGGAAAAAATTAAGGCGTTAAAGGGCGAAATAGCTTCGCTCAACGCGGCGGTAAAGGCGGTGGACGAGGAGTACAGATCTTTCAAGAAAAAGGTCATCTCCGTGCAGAAACAGTATAAGGAAAGCCACGACGTTTACGTTGCCTACCGCGACGGCAAAAAGAAGGAGATGGCGGTGATAGAGGAGGAGCTTAAAAAGCTTGCAAAAGATATCCCCGCCGAACTGCTCGCCAAATATCAGACAAAGCGTTCCGAGCGCATCTTTCCCATAATCTGCAACATCAACGGCGAACGCTGCGCCAAGTGCGGAATGGAGCTCTCTCTTGCCGGCAAGGAAAAGCTTGCAAGGGAAGGCGTGGTGGAGTGCGAAAACTGTCACCGCTTCCTTTATAAGAAGTAAGTACTGCCAAAAACTTACATTTTTTGTACACTATACACAAATTTTATAAAAATGCTTGACAAATCGTACCGCGTGTGATATTATTAAAGAACCCTAACGGGTGACACTGTTATTTCATCGCGGCGGAAAAGCTGCAATCTGATAACAAAGAGGGAACGGAGGATCTGCGGGCGGTTAGCGTTGCACCCTCCGTTTTTCTTGCGTCCGGGGCTTTTGCCCTGCGCGAAAGGAGACTTATATGAAGGTAATGATGCTCAACGGCAGCCCGAACGAACATGGCTGCGTGAACGCCGCGCTCGGCATCGTGGCGGAAGAACTCAAAGCCCGCGGCGTGGAGAGCGAGATTTTGTGGCTGGGCAACGGCCCCGTGCGCGGCTGCATAGGCTGCGGCGGCTGCCGCAGGTCGGGCAAAGACAGGTGCGTGTTCGGCGACGACGGCGTTGCCGATATAGCCGAAAAACTCAAAACGGCAGACGGCTACGTGTTCGGCGCGCCCGTGCATTACGCCTCGCCCAACGGCGCCACGGTCGCCGCGCTCGACAGGATATTCTATTCGGCGGGCAGGGCGTTTTGGTTCAAGCCTGCGGCGTGCGTGGTATCCGCCCGCCGTGCCGGGACGACCGCTTCTTACGACGTGCTCAACAAATACATAGGCATAAACAATATGCTTGCGGTGCCCTCGACCTATTGGAACATGGTGCACGGCAACACGGCGGAGGAGGTGTTGCAGGATAAGGAGGGCGTGTCCGTCATGCGCGCGCTCGGCTGCAATATGGCGTGGCTGCTTAAGCTGCTTGCCTCGGCAAAGGGCGGCTCTTTGGAAAAGCCGGAGATCATCCCCAAGGAAAAGACCAATTTCATAAGGTAAAGCAAGCCCGCCCCGCAAAAATGCGGGGCGGGCGTTTTGCGTTTTATAAGGTTTACGGCGTGACGCGGTTTATGTCGCGGGGGAACATTGCCGCGTAGCGCACGTTCTTGAAGTTCAGAAGGTGCATCGTAAGCCTCTCGAGCCCGAGGCCGAGCCCGCCGTGAGGGGGCGCGCCGTATTTGTGCAGCATAAGGTAGGTGCCGAATTCGTCGGGATCCATCCCGAGCCGCCTCATCTTTTCCACCTGCATGCCGTAATCGTGTATCCTCTGTCCGCCGCTCGTTATCTCTATGCCGCGGAACAGCAGGTCGAACGAAAGGGTGACTTCGGGATCTTCGGGATCGTCCATTGTGTAAAAGGGGCGCTTTTTCGAAAGGTAGTGCGTAACGAACAAAAAGTCGCTGCCGTACTGCTGTTTTGCCCATTTGCCGAGGAAGGCCTCCTCTTCGGGCTCGAAGTCCTTCATGTCGGTTATGTGCTTAAGCTTTTTCACGCACATTTCCTTGGCGTCCTTAAAGCGTATGCAGGGTATCTTGTCTATTTCGGGTATCTCCGCTTTAAGCAGTCCGACTTCGGGCGCGTACTCCGTTTTAAGCAGCTCCATTATGTATTTCAGCACGCCCGTTTCCATCTCCATTATGTCGGTAAAGCTGTCTATAAAGCCCATCTCGAAGTCCATGGAGATGTATTCGTTCAGGTGCCTGTTCGTGTCGTGGTGTTCGGCGCGGAACACGGGGCCTATCTCAAACACCCTTTCGTAAACGGGCACGAGCGCCTGTTTGTAAAGCTGAGGGCTCTGCGCAAGGAACACCGTTTTGCCGAAGTAATCCAGCTTGAACACGTTGGTTCCGCCCTCCGCGCCCGCAAAGTTTATTTTGGGCGTGTGTATCTCGGTGAATCCGTTCTTGGAAAGATACTCGCGGAATCCGCGCTGGATGCCCTCCTGCAATTTGAACACCGCGCGTTCCGAAGGGTTGCGCAGCGTAACGGGGCGGAAGTCCAGGTCGGTGTTAAGGTCGCAGTTCACCTTCTTTTTGGAGATGACCACGGGCGGTATCGCCGCGGGCACGGAGAGTATCTCTATATCGTGTATCTGCAGTTCGAACCGCTCGCTGCCGTCGCGCGTTTCGCTCTTCACCACTTTGCCGGTCACCTTTGCGGAGGCCTGTTCGACAACGTTTTCCGCCATGCGGTAGCAGGAAAACTCGGGCGAATACACGCACTGTATCGTTTCGCGCGCCGTGCGCAGTATTATAAAGGCGAAATCGCTCATGTCCCTTATGTTGTGTATCACGCCCTTAACGGAAACCACTTTGCCCTCGTTTTGTCCGAATTCCCGATATGGGGTGGTGCCGTCGCAGAGCGCGCCTGTCGTATATTCCATATATTACCTCTCGAAAAGTTGTACGCTACAATTTTACGGCTTTTCGCGTCAAAAAGCAAGCAAAAACGGCGCCGCGCGCACGCATAATAAAAAATTGCGGCGCTGCCTTATTTTGCCTGCGTAAAATATGGCGCGCGGGCTTGCAATTGCCGCCGTGCGATGGTATAATGATATCAGGTCTGCGGTGTTCGTGGTATGAAAATCGCGTAATCCACTGAATATGTTTTAGGGAGCGGCCGTTCGCGTCAATAGGCAAGGTCTGTGTATTCGGAAAGTCCGACGTGGCGCTTCGCCGCACCCACCTGGGAGATCCGGGTTAAACCTTTTCATATCACGGCACAGGCGGATGTAATCGTGTTGCAACGCACCCCCGGCGCGCCCGGCGGGCGCGCTTTTCGTTTATGCGCGTTTTTCGGCCTGCATACCGCCTCCCGCAAGGGAGGCTTTTTCGTGCTCCCGTCCGATTTTGCGGCAAGATTCGACGCGCCGCGCGCATGCCGCGGCGGTATAATCGGTGCATGCAGGTATATGTGGAGCTCGCGCTCGCCGAAAACTTCTGCATGGACTTCACGCTGCTTTCTTGCGCAAAGCTGCTCGTAAAAGCTCCGTGCGGTTACCGCCGCATAGCCGTCGCGTCGGCGTTCGGCGCGTGCTTTGCCGTGCTCTTTCCGCTGCTGCCGCTGACGGGCGCGCTTGCCGTCGCGGTAAAAATGCTGTCGGGGCTGGCGCTTGCCGCGGTCGCGTGCAGGCCTGCGGGGATAAAACCTTACTTAAAGTTCGCGGCTGCGTTCTTCGGCGTCAGCCTGCTCGCGGGCGGCGCGGTGTTCGCCCTGTTTTCGCTTGCCGGATGGGATCTCGCCGAGGGCGGCGGTTATATCGTTTCGTCTGTGCCCGTTGGCATACCCGCCCTTGCGGTCTTTCTGCTGGCGGCGGGGTGCAGGGCGCTTTCGCGCAGGCTGGCCGCGCGCGCGGCCGGCGCCGTTTCGTGCGCGGTGTTCCTGCACGGCAGGTGCGTAAAACTGCCCGCCTTTTTCGACAGCGGCAACAGGGTGTATTCGGGCGGCGTGCCCGTAAGCGTCATCTCACCGCAGGCGGCGGAAAAACTTGCGCGGGAGGAAGAGGCGGGGGAGCGCGTCACCGTGCGCACGGTCGCCGGCAGCAGGACGCTTAAAGTTTTCACCGCGGACAAAATAGAGATATATACGGCGGACGGCGTGCATACAATAAAGTGTGTAAAAATAGGGATAAGCCCGCAGCCCATCGCAAGGGCGGTGCTCCACCCCGACCTTGCCGAACAATTTTAAGCCTTACGGAGGTGGCCGAAATGTTTGAAAAACTTAAAAAACTGCTGTCTGTCCTCTTTCGCGGCAACACCCTCGATTACATATGCGGCACCGAGGCGCTGCCCGTGCCCTTTTCGCAGGAGGAGGAGAGCGACAAGATAACCCGCCTCGAACGCGGCGACGAAAAGGCAAAGGAGGCGCTCGTCGAACACAATCTGCGGCTGGTGGTCTACATAGCCAAAAAGTTCGAAAATTCCGGCGTGGACGGCGACGACCTCGTTTCCGTGGGCACGATAGGGCTGATAAAAGCGATAAACTCCTTCCGCTCGGAAAAGAACATAAAGCTCGCCACTTACGCTTCGCGCTGCATAGAAAACGAGATACTCATGTACCTGCGCAGGATGTCGCGCATAAGGCAGGAGGTAAGCTTCGACGAGCCGCTCAACACCGATCTTGAGGGGAACAAGCTGCTGCTCTCCGACGTGATGGGCACGGACGCCGACGCGGTGTATTCCGACATAGAGGGAGGGGTGGAGCGCGAACTGCTCAGGTCTGCGCTTTCGCGGCTGCCGCAGCGCGAACAAAAGATAATGCGCATGCGCTTCGGGCTGGACGGCGGCGACGAGATGACGCAGAAGGACGTGGCGGACGCGCTCGGCATTTCGCAGAGCTATATCTCCCGCCTGGAAAAAAAGATAATAGTCAAATTAAAAAAGGATATAGGCAGGCAAATATAAGAGCGGGCGGCTGAAAGCCGCCCGCTCCGTCGTTCGGGGATATGTGCGGGGATATCAAAGTTCAGTCGTCGCGGTCGTGCCTGTCGCCGCGGCCCACGCGGTTGCCCTCGGAATAGTAAACGTACTGCGTGCCGCCGTTTTCGTCCGTCTCCGTGCGCACGACGTATTCGCGGCCGTCGGCTTCTATCTTTATCGTCTCTCTTCCGCGTTCGGTCTCTTTTTCCAATTCAAAGTAGCTCTGCCTGCCGTTCGCGCGGTCGTCTATGCTCATCGCTATCTCCGTTTCGCCGCGCTCGCTCTCGAATTCGAACGTGGTGCGTTCCGCCACCCTGCCGCCGGAATATACGGTGTAAACGTATTCCGTTTCCGTTTCGTCGTCTTCGTTCTCGTTCTCCTGCGTAACGGTCAGGTAGTCGCCTTCGCCGCCCAGCTGCACTTTAAGGTAGTGAGTGTTTTCGTTCTCCGTGCCCTCGGTCTCGTTCACGAACCTGCCCTCCAGGGGATATGCGGCTCCGTCTATCAGCATAACGCCTTCCACCGCGTAAACTTCGGTTATCTCCTCGTCCTCCCAAGGTTCGTCGTCGTCGCGGTCCGTAAAGCTGCCTTTAAGTTCGCTGTTGTAATAGGTGGTGTAGCTTATCTTTTCGCCGTCGAGCGAGGGGCAGCTCACCGTCATCGCGTTTGCGTACTGCGCGTAAGCTTCGTCGCCGTTGGCTCCGTCCGTTATCTCGAAGCCTCCGTCGGCAAGCAGCCCTTCGACGAGCGCCATATATCCGTTAAGTTCGGCTATCGTCTGCTCGTCGGTCACCTGCGCGTTCATGCCGCGCGATATCGCGCTTGCCTTCTTTTCGCCGCCGTCCATGCCCGATATGACCATGCCCGCCGTCGCCGCGGAAAAGCCGTAAGCTTCCTGCGGGGTGTCCGCGCTCAGCTTGTCCTTTGCTTTGCCGCCGCCTCCGCACGCCGCGAACGCCGCCGTTCCTATCGCAAGGGTAGCGGCTATCGCCGTTGCCGTTAAGATCGTAGTAAGTTTTTTCATTTTTCCTTATCTCCTTTTTGCGGGATTTTTTGCTCCCTTTCGGGCGCCTTCACATATATAACAACGCCGGACCGCTTTTTGTTGGAAAAATCTTAAAAAATTTTTCCGCAAAAAAATTGCCGCGCCGCACTTCGGTGCGGCGCGGCGTTCGTTGCCTGCCGGTATTTACCTGTCTTCGCGGCCCACTTCGGCGCCGCCGCGCATATAAACGTACTGCCCGTCCTCTATGCGCACGGTGTATTCCGCTTCGCCCGCGGGGCCTTTGAGCCGCACGCGCATCCTGCCTTTTTCCGCCTCGAATTCGAACGTTTCCTCTTCGCCGTCCCGCAAGACGGTTATCACGAGCTCCGTTTCGCCCTCTTCGCTCTCGTATTCTGCGGTCGTGCAAAATACCTGTTCGTATCCATGCAGCCCGTCGTCATCGTCGTCATCGTCGTCGCGGTCGCGCCGCGCGCTCATGCCGCTCGCCTTTTTATATAACGTGTAGCGATATTCCGTCTCCGTATCGCTTTCGCCGTCTTCGGTCTCGCTCTCGTGTTCCTGTTCCACCGTCATCACGTAGCCGCCGCCGAGGTCTATGCGCAGCTCGTATTGCTCCTCGCTTTCGCCGCTCTCGCTCTCGCTTTCGTGCGTGCCGCGGACGGGATATTCGCCTTCGGCGGTCACCATTATCCCGGAAAGGGAATAGGTGGCCTCGCTTTCGCCGTCTTCGAACTCGCCCTCTTCGAAAGTCTTGTCGTAATATATGGTGCCGCCGTCGCGGTCCTTTCCGAGGGCGTCGGTATAACTTACGCGCATTACGTAAGCGTATCCGCGGCTCCCGTCCGTGTTTTCGCCGCCTGCAACGGAATAACCTTTGCCGGAGGTAAGGCTTTCCGCCATCTGCATATAGGCGTTTATCTTTTCGATGTTTTCGCCGTCCGCGGAGGAAAGCGCGCTTGCGGCCGCTATCCCGTCCGCCTGCATGCCTCCCAGCATTATCATTGCGGAGGCGGCGGAAAATCCGTAAACTTCGTCCGCCGTGTTCAGCTCGCCGAATATCCCGCCGGGATCGGAGGGGGAGGCGGGGGAACGCGTTCCCTGTTTTGCAAGTACGGGTATCAGCACGCCCGCGGCTATCGCCGCCGCAAGCACGCAGCTCGTTATTATTACCGTTCTGTTCCTGCGCTTTGCCTTAACTTCGCCGAGGTCGGCTTCGCTCTCCCCGCCTATGCCCATGCGGTATTTTATCTGTTCTTTAAGCTTGTCGTCGGGCAGAACCTGTTTCGCGCCGTCTTTAAGCATTTTTTTAACGTTCATCGTCCGCCCTCCTTTTTAAGGTATTCTTTAAGTTTCTTTATCGCAACGTTGTTCTTCCACGTCACGGTGGCGGTCGGCATGCCCAGCATTGCGGCCACCTCGCGCCGCTTATAGCCCGCCACCTGGCACAGCATCAGTATCTCGTATTCGTCCGCGGCAAGCAGTTTTGCCGCAACGTCGAATATATACGGCAGCTCCGTTTCGCCCGTGCCGTATTTTCTTATTTCCGCCTCGTCGCAAAAGTCCGTCGTCTGTTCGCGGCTCTGCTTTTTTACGTGATTGAGCGCCAGGTTTCTGGCAATGCGCGCCAGCCACGCGGCAAAGTTGGTACCCGCGGCGTAATTTTCCAGCGCGCCCAGCGCCCGCAGGTACGTATCCTGCGTTATGTCCTCGGCGGCGGCCCTGTCGCGCACTACGTACAGCGCGGCAAAATACACCGTTCTGTTCGTGCATTCGTATATGTAGTCGAACGCCGCGGCATTGCCCGCGCGGTATTCGGCGACCTTTTTTTCCAATACGGCGCTGTTCATATCTTTCCGTCCGCACGCTCCGCCTTTATATATATAACAACCGTGAACGCCGGATTGTTGGCGGAACGCAAAATTTTTTTTCAGATAAAATATATCACGAATTCACTCCGCTGTCAACAAGCGTTCTGCACGGCGTTGACAAAATGCCTGCATATATGCTATAATTTTCGTGAATTTACGTTGCGGATACTTACATGAAAAACGCTTTTTCCGACAAACTTAAAGAATCGTTCGCGTCGGTGCTGCCCGTCGCGGTGATAATACTCGCGCTCGCCGTCATCCTCGGCGTGGGCACGTTTCAGTTCGTGCTCTTTCTCGTCGGGACGGCGCTGCTCGTCGCGGGGCTCGCGCTGTTCAACATGGGCGCGGACATGTCCATGCTCGTCATAGGCGAAAAGATAGGTTCGGTGGTCACCCATTCGCGCAAGGTGTGGCTGATCGCGCTCGTGTCTTTTGTGATAGGCATAATAGTCACCGTTGCCGAACCCGATCTGCAGATACTCGCGGGCTACGTCTCCGGCGCGATAGACAGGTGGGTGCTCATAATAACGGTCGGCGTGGGCGTGGGCATATTCCTTGCCGTGGCGATGCTGCGCATAGTCTTAAAGGTAAGGCTGTCGCTGCTGCTGGTCGCCTTTTACGCGATAGCTTTCCTGCTCGCGTTCTTATTCGTGGATCCCAGCTTCTGGGCGGTGGCGTTCGATTCGGGCGGCGTTACCACGGGACCTATGACGGTACCGTTCATAATGGCGCTCGGCGTGGGCGTTGCCTCGATAAGGAGCGATAAAGAGGGCAAGGACGACTCCTTCGGTCTCGTCGCGCTCTCCAGCGTAGGGCCGGTCATCGCCGTGCTCGTGCTCGGCATAATAAGCGGCGCGCAGGGCATCGTTTATTCCGCGGGCGAAGGCGGAGCGGTCTCAGGCACCACGGGCGAGGCGTTCCTCGAATTTTTGCCCGGGCTCGGGCAGTATGCCGAAGAGGTGGGCATAGCGCTCGCCCCCATAGCGGCGTTTTTCGTGCTGTTCCAGCTCGTAACGCGCGTGTTCCACAAGCGCCAGCTGATAAGGATAGCCATAGGCATAGCAATAACTTTTGTCGGGCTCGTGTTCTTTTTAACGGGCGCCAACGTGGGTTTCGCTCCCATGGGCACCGTCATAGGCGAACGGCTCGCCGGCGTGGCGGGCGGCTGGCTGCTCGTGCCCGTCGGCATGGCGATAGGTTACTTCGTGGTGGCGGCGGAACCCGCCGTGCACGTTCTCAACAAACAGGTCGAGCGCATGAGCGCCGGCGCGATAAAGGCGCGCTCGATGAAGCTCGCGCTCGGCGTTTCGGTCTGCTGCGCGCTCGGGCTTGCCATGCTGCGCGTCATAACGGGCATAAACATAATGTGGATACTCGTGCCCGGATACGTTGCCGCGCTCACGCTTACGTTTTTTACGCCCAGGCTGTTCACGGGTATCGCGTTCGACTCCGGCGGAGTGGCTTCGGGCGCCATGGTTTCGGCGTTCGTTCTGCCCATGGCGATAGGCGCGTGCAGCGTGCTCGCGGGCGAGGGCGCCGCGTCTGCGATAATGACGGACGCGTTCGGCTGCGTTTCGTTCGTCGCGCTCATGCCGCTCGTGGTGATACAGGTGTTCGGCATAATTTACAGGCGCAGGACTAGCAAAATAAAGCGCACTTTCCTTGCCGTGGAGGACAGGATAGTGCAGTACGAGGTGAGCTGATGGCAGGCCGCAACATCTTTCCCGCGGCGCGTTCCGAACGCCCGCTGCCCAACAGGGCAAAACTGCTGGTAAGCATCGTAAACCGCGGCGACGAAGAGCGCCTTGCCCGGATAATGAACGACTTTTCCGTGGCGCTCGCGTTTGCCTGCCCCGGCATGGGCACGGCGCACGGCAGCGTGCTCAACTATCTCGGCATAGGCACAAGCGAAAAATCTGTGATGTTCTCGCTCGTTCCGGAGAGCGACGAAAACGCCGTTTTAAGCGGCATAGAAAACAAAATGGCGCTCTACCTCGTCGGCAGGGGCATCTCGTTCACGGTGCAGCTTTCGGCGGTGTCCGAAATAATCGCCGGCGGCATATGCTCCGCCGCAACGGCAAAATTCGTTTACGGGAGGAATATCGTGAAGGATAAAGACCGCAAATACGATCTGATAGTTGCGATAGTGGCGGAAGGTTACGTCGACGAAGCGATGGAAGCCGCCCGCGCCGCGGGTGCCGCAGGCGGCACCGTTATAAGGTCGCGTTCGCTCGGCAACGCCAAGGCGGAGCAGTTCATCGGCATTTCCATAAACGAAGAAACCGAAATACTGCTTATACTCTCCCGCAGGGAGGGTAAAATGGCAATAATGGACGCGCTCTCGCAGTCGTCCGGCTTAAAAACGGAGGCGGGCGGGATACTCTTTGCCCTGCCCGTAGACAACACCGTGGGCGTGGGCGCGATAGGCGCCGCGTTCGAAGAAAAGCACTCCGAAGACGGCACTGCGGAAAAGTAAAAATGCGTGCAAACGTAACGCACGGGCGTTCCGCCCGTGCTTTTTATTTGCCTGTTGACAGGCTTATGCCGCGGTGCTATAATTAAAGCACGGTAATCCGGCACAACCTTTGGCGCAACATACGGCTGCGGAAATCGGCAGGGGATATTCCGATGGGTACTGAATTTTTCAGGCACAAATGAAGTCTTTAACGGCTTTATCTGTGCCTTTTTGTATAACTTGATATAATCAGGAGTCTAAACATGAAAAGGCGTGTATGTTTAATGTTATTTGTATTGCTTGAATGTATAGCGGTATCTTTTGGCATGACCGGGTGTTCCGATAACAATTCAGAAGGTTCATCACAAATAATATCTATTGCGGAAAATGGAACGGCGACAAGTATAGCAATTTCTTATAAGCAGGGAATTGATAGATACATTTTTTATGCGAATAATCTTGATTTGACAGGCACAATGACTAATTACTCTAACAAATCACCGGTATATTATACTAGAAATGGTATGCAAGTAGTTATAGTTGAAAAAAGTAAAGGTGTTTGGACATTGCAATTTACAAATAAAACAGGCAGTTTACGTACATTTTATTATAATGAAAAAATGTGTTTTGAAAACGATGCTAAAAATTGGACGGGATTAAAACATATTAATAACATCGTATTGGCTAATGGTATGACAAAGCAAATTAAAATTTCTGAAAATGCTACAGCAACAAGTATTACGATAAGTTATTTGGATGGAAAATATAGAAAAATTTTTTATGCAAAGCACTTAAGTGTAGCTGGAACTATGTCTGCTTATTCAAATGTTATAGACACAACAAATCCTCCTTCTTCCTGCCTTGCATCCGGTTCGCTTATAACTTTGGCGGACGGCAGCCAGAAGGCGGTGGAACTTTTAACGGGCGACGAAACGCTGCTCGTGTGGAATATGTACACGGGTACGTTCGATACCGCGCCGATACTGTGCATAGACAGCGATCCGCTCAACACTTACGAAGTAATAAAACTTTCTTTCTCGGACGGGACGACGGCGGACGTAATCTCCGAACACGGCTTCTTCGACGTCGACCTGAACGAATATGTTTATCTGGACAAGCACGCCGCTCAATACATAGGTCACAGCTTCTTAAAGCAGGGAGCGGACGGAATGGTGCAGGTCACGCTTGAAGACGTAACGATAACGCGGGAGAGCACCGCCGCATACAGCCCCGTAACTTACGGGCATCTGTGCTACTTTGTAAACGGAATGCTCTCTATGCCGGGCGGCATAGACGGATTGTTCAATATCTTCGAAGTCGATCCCGATACGATGGCTTACGATGCCGAAGCAATGGCGGCCGACATCGAAAACTACGGGCTGTACACCTACGAAGAGCTGAACGCGCTCGTGCCCGTGCCCGAAGAAATGTTCGAGGCGGTCAACGGGCAGTATCTCAAAGTTGCGGTGGGCAAGGGCGTAATAACGCTCGAACGGATAGGCGAATTGGTTGAACGCTATTCCGATCTGTTTGAATAAGTCTTAACGTAAAAGAGCGGGGCGCGCTGCCCCGCTCTTTGCATATTTCGTGAATATTTATGTATAAAGTTGCATAAAAGCGTTTAACGCCCTTCAAACGATTGCAAAAAGCGGCAAAACGTGTTAAAATAACTTTATATAGCCTTGCGGCATATATTGTGGTGATGCAAAAAACGCTTTCCGTGATAGACCTTGCCGCTATAAAGGGCAACGCCCGCCGCATGCGCTCGCTTGCAGGCGGTGCAAAATTTTATGCCGTGGTAAAAGCCGACGCATACGGACACGGCGCCGAACGCGTCGCGCTGCATCTTCAGTCGCTGGCGGACGGCTTTTGCGTTGCCATCGTCGAAGAGGGCGCGGCCCTGCGTATCGCGGGCGTTACCGCGCCCGTGCTGGTGCTTACTCCCGTCACCTCGCGCGACGACGCGCTCGCGGCGGCGTTCTACGGGCTGGAAGTAAGCGTGAACGGCGTGCGCTCGGCGGAGCTGTGCGGCGGTCTGGATTGCCATATAAAGCTGAACACCGGCATGAACCGTTACGGCTGCAACGCAGACGGACTGCCGGAAGTGCTCGAAACGCTCAAAGCCGCGGGCGGCAGGGTAAAGGGCTTATACAGCCACCTGTATTGCCCGCACGTAAGGGAACGCCGCGAGGAGCAGCTTAAAATTTTCAACGAGGCGGAAAGGCTGGTCAAAGCCGCATATCCCCGCGCCGTTTGCCATCTTTCGGCCACCGCCGGCACAATGCTCGGCGGCAGGTTCTTAAAAGACGGCGTCCGCTGCGGCATTTCGCTGTACGGCTACGCGCCGCAGGGTTTTTCGCGCGCCGGGCTGGTCCCCGCGCTCAAAGTGTACGCGCGCAGGGTGCAGCGGACTCCCGTCGTGGGCAGGGGCGCGGGCTACGCCGTTGCCGCGGAGCGTTACGAAAAGCTCTCCGCTTACCGCGCGGGCTATGCCGACGGGTTCTCGCGCACGGCGCCGCTGGGCGTGGGCAACCTGTGCATGGACGCGTTCGTGTCCGGGGAAGAAGCTCAGCTCGTGCCCGTGTTCACCGACGCCGACGAATACGCTGCCCGCTGCGGAACGATAAGCTACGAAGCGCTCTGTTCGGTCACCCGCCGTTCAGAGCGGGTGTATATAACGTAAAACAGGCGGCACTATGCCGCAAATAATGCATATGCGGCAGATAAAAGACAGTTTAAGGCAACAATATAAAAGCATGCGCTCCGCCTTTTCGGGCAACGGGCGGCTTATCGCCGACGGCAGGATATTGCAGAACTTTTTATGCGGCTTTGGCGGATATCAGAGTTACTTCGTCTATCACTCCTGCCGCGGTGAGGCGGATACGCTCGCGCTCGTTTCGCTGCTGCTCCGCCTGGGCAAAACGGTCTGCCTTCCGCGCGTGGAGGGCAAGGACATGGTCGCCGTGCCTTACGGCGCGCTTAAAAAAGGCAGGTTCGGCACGATGGAGCCGTGCGGCGCTGCGTTCGGGGGCGATATCGACGTAACGGTAACGCCGCTGCTCGCCGTCGGCAAAAACGGCGAAAGGCTGGGTTACGGCGGCGGTTATTACGACAGGTATTTTGCCTACGCGCGCACGCTGCGCGTCGGTCTTGGTTATTCGTTCCAGCTCACGGAAAAAGCGTTTTCCGATGACGGGGACGTGCCCCTCGACGCGTTCGTAAGCGAAAACGGCGTGCTGCGCTTCGGGCGTTAGTTTGGGTATATCATGAGGGTTATAGGCGGAAAATACAGGGGGATGCGCCTTGCGGAGTTCAAGGGCGAAGACATCCGTCCCACGGCGGACAGGGTAAAGGAGAGCCTGTTCAACATACTTGCTCCAAAGGTAGCCGGCGCGCGCGTACTCGATCTGTTCTGCGGCAGCGGCAACCTGGGCATAGAATGTCTTTCGCGCGGGGCGGGATTTGTGCACTTCAACGATATCTCGGCGGACAGCCTCGCAGTGCTAAAAAAGAACCTTTCCCGCCTGCGCGAAGAAAAATTCTCCGTTTCCAAGGGCGACTGGTCGGCGTGCCTGCGGGCGGCAAAGCAGCCGTTCGAGCTGGTGTTCGTCGATCCGCCTTACGCCGACGATTGCGGCATATATGCGCTTGAATTGCTTGCGGCGCGCGGCCTTCTGGCGAAAGGAGGCGTTGCCGTTTACGAACGCGACCGCGCCTTTGCGGGAGAGATAAAAGGACTTGAAAAGTTTGACGAACGCCGCTACGGCAGGACGTTTTTAACGTTTTTTGCGCCGCGCGGCGGGGAGACGCGATGAAGAGATGTGTGTTTGCCGGCACCTTCGATCCGCCCACTTCGGGGCACAGGTCGGTGGTGGAGACGTGCCTTAAAATTTTCGACGAAGTCGTAGTGGCGGTGGCGGAAAACACCGCAAAGCGCCCGCTGCTCGGCGTGGAGCAGCGCGTGCTGCTGCTCGAAAAGCTGTTCAAAGACCGCAAGGGCGTAAAAGTTACTTCGTTTTCGGGCGCGGCGGTAGACCTCTTAAAGCGGGAGGGCACCGTGTTTTACGTGCGCGGGGTGCGCAACGGCGCCGATTACGAATACGAAAATATGGACTATCTCGCCAGCAAAAAGCTTATGCCCGAGCTGGTGGAGATATTCGTGCCCGCCGAACAGGACAAGATCCAGATAAGTTCCACCCTCGTTAAAAATTCCGTAAGGTTCGGCAAACGGCTCTTCGATTACCTTCCCGAAGAGATCAGGGAAGACTTTTTGAAAATGACGGAGGAAAAAGATGTTTGAAAAGCAGATAAGGATCCCCGAACCGGAGGAAATAAAGCAGCTCGTGCCCATGCCCGAAAGCCTTAAAAAGGTAAGGGAGGAGCGCGAACGGCTAATTACCGACGTCATAACGGGCAAAAGCGACAAGCTGGTCGTGATAGTCGGCCCGTGCTCCGCGCACGAACCCGAACCCGTGCTCGATTACGTGGAAAGGCTGGGCAGGCTGAGCGCAAAACTTTCGGATAAGCTCGTCATTGTCCCCAGGATATACACCAACAAGCCGCGCACCCGCGGCGTGGGCTACAAAGGAATGTTTTCGCAGCCCGATCCCTCCAAGGCGGAGGATATACAAAAGGGCATAATAACCATACGCAGGCTCAACATAGGCGCGATGGAGGCAAGCGGCCTTGCCGCCGCCGACGAAATGCTCTATCCCGCAAACTACGGCTACGTGGACGACCTGCTCTGCTACAACGCCGTGGGCGCGCGTTCCAGCGAAAACCAGCTGCACAGGCTGGTGGCGAGCGGCATAGACGGCCCCGTGGGGATAAAGAACCCCATGAGCGGCAGCATCATGGCGATGATAAATTCCGTTTACGCCGCACAGAGCGCGCAGGTCTTCAAACTGAACGGCTGGCAGGTAAAAACGAGCGGCAATCCGCTCGCCCATGCCATACTGCGCGGCGCGGTGGACAATTACGGCAACGACATCCCAAATTTCCACTACGAATTCGTCATGCGCGTCGCCGAGGATTACGCAAAGACCGAACTGAAAAACCCCGCCATAATAATAGACACCAACCATTCCAACAGCGGCAAAAATTTCAGGCAGCAGATACGCATCTGCGAAGAGGTCATGCAGAACAGGATCTACGACAGGGATTTCAAAAAGATAGTCAAGGGCTTCATGATAGAAAGCTTTATCGAAGAGGGCAACCAGAAGGATGACGTCGTTTACGGCAAATCGATAACCGATCCCTGCCTCGGCTGGAACGACACGGAGCGGCTGCTCTGCGACATAGCGGAAAAAGTTTAACGCAAAACGCGCGGCGCGTGCCGCGACGGGACTTGCAAGGAGGTGAACGGCGTGTGTAAAACGGTAAGCTGCCTCGGGCCGGAGGGGAGCTATTCGCATATCGCCGCACAAACGATGTGCGCGGGCGCGCGGGTGCTGCTCTGCCGCACTTTCCGCGCCGCGGCGCGCGCCGTGCTCGAAGGGGAGGCGGACGCCTGCGTCCTGCCCATAGAAAACACCCTTAACGGCGGCGTGCTGCAAAACATGGACATGCTCGAATCGGAGAGCTCGCTCGTTGCCGTGGCGGAATACACCATGCACATAGATCACAGGCTCATCACTCTCGCCGGGGCGGACAAGGGCGGCATAACCCGCATATTTTCGCACCGCCAGGCTCTCGACCAGTGCGCGGGCTTTTTAACGGAGCGTTACCCCGACGCCGAACTCGTGCCCGAAAGTTCCACGGCGGCAAGCGTCGCCCGCGTAAAAACGGAGCGCGACGCGGCGATAGCGGGCGTGCAGTGCGCGCGCGAGGGGCTCGAAGTCTCCGACGGGTGCATATCCGACGAAAAGAACAACTTCACGCACTTCCTGCTCGTAAAAAAGGGCAGCCTGCCCGACGGATTCAAAAGCGAAAAGGTGTATTTCGCGCTCGCTTGCAACCACGTTCCCGGGGCGCTCATGCAGGTGCTCGCGATAATTTACGGCTGCAACCTGAATATGACCAAGATAGAATCCCGGCCGATAAAGAACGAGCCCGGCGAATACAGGTTTTTTATAGAGGTGGTGGGCGATTATTCCTCCGCGGAGATGAAGCACGCCCTTGCCATACTGCGTTCTTCCACCCGTTCGTTCCGGCTGATAGGCGCATACTGAGCAGCGTTCGTTGGCGCATATGTGCGGGGCAATTCCTTTTCAGCCCGATATGAGCAGTATAGCGAAGCAGGCAAGCCCCTGGACGAATTTGAAGGATATAAAAAACGCCGGCTTTACTCCTGTCGCGGACAGAAAGGATAGCTGCTGCAACAGCACGCACGCCCCGCCGAAAGTAAGGGTAAAGCCCGCAAGCGGCAGGGCTAACTTTCCGCCGCATCTTGCAAGCGCGGCGATACCGCCCGTCATCTCCACCAGCCCGTGCGCAAGCGCGTCCGCCGCGTCGCTTCCCAGCGGCAGGCTTAAAAGCCTGCTTAAGGGATATAATATATAAAAATCTTCGGCCATGGCCGCCGCGGTGTAAAAAAACGCAATAAAGGCGCCCGCGGTCAGCGCGGCCTTTACCGTTCCGTAAAAACTGTCTTCGAGCACGTTTTTCCGTACTGCGGGCAGCGGCAGCCCGCCCCCGCACGGCTTCGTGCACAGCGAATACGTCAGCGCGGTCAGCGTTACGGCGGCAAGGTGCGCGGCGTAAAGTTTTACGCCCGCTCCCGCTCCGCCCAGCATGCTCCCCGCGGTGGCAACGGCAAAAACGGGGCCGCAGGCGGTGCATAGCAGCGCAAGTTTGCGCGCGCCCGCCACGTCGGTCAGTCCGTCGTCGAAAAACTGTCTCACCGTCCTGCTCCCTGCGGGATAGCCGGAGGCCGCTCCGAGAGCGAAGCACGTTGCGGCGCACGGCGGCAATTTAAGCGCGGAACACAGCTTTTTTATTGGCGCGGGCGTAACTCCAGCAAGCCCGCCGCACAGCAGCGCGCACGCCGTCATGAACGGGAACAGCGCGGGCAGCACGCATTGCGCCCACAGCGCGATGCCTTCGAAACACTTTGCCGCATACCTTTCGGGATCGCAAAAGAACGCGGCGCAGAACGCCGCGGGCAACAGCAGCGCCGCCGCGCGCGCGGGTATGCTTTTTTTGCGGCCGCCGCGTCTGCGGCGTTCGTTTACCATCATAATAAAAATTATTGTCATAACGGAGAAAATATGAGTAAAAAACTCGGTCTCGCACTCGGCGGGGGCGGAGCACGCGGCGTCGTGCACGTCGGATTCATAAAGGCGCTGGAAGAGGAGGGCATAAAGCCTTACTGTATTTCCGGCACGTCTATGGGCGCGATAGTAGGCGGCTGTTACGCCTCCGGCATGACCATGGAAGCCGTGCGCGAAGCGCTGGTCAAACTGCGCACCTTCGACATAGTGGATATCGAGGCGATGCCCTTTACGCGGCTCTCGCTGCTGCGCAGCAAAAAATTGCAGAAACTGTTTCTGAAATATATCGGCGACGCCACGTTCGACAAGCTCGCCGTGCCCTATTCGTGCACCGCCGTGGACCTGTATTCGGGCAAGCTGCACGTCTTTAACGAAGGCAGCCTCGTCACCGCGGTGCAGGCGTCTTCGTGCATACCCGGCGTGTTCCGCCCGGTAGAATATAACGGCATGCTGCTGGTGGACGGCGGCGTGCTCTGCCGCGTTCCCGTAAGGCAGGCAAAGGAGCTCGGCGCGGACGTCGTGGTGGGCGTGGACGCGATAAAGAACAGCGCCTATCCCGTTTCCAAAATACCCAACATGATAAGCATGGCCATGCGCGTGTTCGAGATAATCGACACCGTAAACGTAAGGAACGAGCGCGCCGCGCAGGATTACCCGTGCGACCTGCTGCTCGAACCGGAGATGGAGGGGCTCACGCAATATTCCTTCAAGACCACCGACAAGGCTTACGAAGAGGGTTATAAACTCGGCAAGGAAAACGCGGAAAAGATAGCCGCGCTCATTGCGGACTGAACGGGGAGCCGCTTTTTTTGCGGCAATGCCACTTATGGATCTTTTCGACTTCAACGCCGGCGCGGACGCCGGAAATTCCAGGCCGCTTGCCGAGCGCATGCGCGCCAACAACCTTAACGAATTTATCGGGCAGGAGCACATCGTTGCCGAAGGCAGCCTGCTGCGCCGCGCCATCTCGCTGGACAGGCTGGGCAGCTGCATATTCTGGGGGCCGCCGGGCACGGGCAAGACCACGCTCGCCAACATAATCGCCGCCACCACCCACGGCGAGTTCATCAGGCTGAACGCCGTTCAGGCGGGAGTGGCGTACGTAAAAAAGGCGGTGGAAAGCGCGCGCGACAATTTAAGGATGTTCGGCAAGCGCACCTATCTGATGCTCGACGAGTGCCACCGCTTCAACAAAACGCAGTCCGACAGCCTGCTACCCGCTATAGAGCAGGGCACGATAATCTTTATCGGCTCCACCACGGAAAACCCCTACTCCGCAATGACTCCCGCAATAGTTTCGCGCTGCCGCGTGTTCGAATTCAGGCGGCTGTCCGAATCCGACATTCTGGGCGCGCTGAAAAAGGCGCTCGCCGACAAGCGCAGGGGGCTGGGCAATTATTCCGTGAACGCGGAGGAGGCGGCGCTCCGTCACATCGCCCGCACCGCGGGCGGCGACCTGCGCACGGCTTACAACGCGCTCGAGCTTGCCGTTCTCACCACCCCGCCCCGGCAGGACGGCGGCATAGACCTTACGTTAAAGGACGCCGAACAGTCCATACAGCGCAAGTCCATGTCCTTTGCCGAGGACGAATACTACGATTACCTCTCCGCGTTCTGCAAATCCCTGCGCGGCAGCGACAGTAACGCCGCGCTCTACTACGCCATGCGCCTCATCGAAGGCGGCTGCGATCCGATGATCGTGGCGCGCAGGCTGGTGGTACACTCCGCCGAGGACGTGGGGATGGCCGATCCGCAGGCGATGGTGGTGGCGTCCTCCGCAATGTACGCCTTCGAAAAGATAGGCTATCCCGAGGGGCTCATCCCCCTTTCCAACGCCATCGTGTACGTTTGCGAAGCCCCCAAAAGCAACGCCGCGTGCGCGGCTTACCACGCCGCCGCGGACGACGCCAAAAATATCCGCGACGACGAGGGCGTGCCCCCGTACTTAAAGGACAACTCTTTCGGCGACGCAAAAACGAAGGCCCGCTCCAAAGATTACAAATATCCGTATAACTACGCCGGAGGGTATGTCGAACAGCAGTATCTGCCCGACAAGCTCAAAGACAGGGTGTATTATGTGCCCAAAGACATCGGCTTCGAGCGTACCGTCGTGCAGCTCCGCAGGGACAAGGGCAAAAACAAGTAGATGTTTAGTGAATAAAACTATTCAAAAACGCATATATTTAACAATAAAACATTGCATTGCATAAAAATCAACGGACGGCGGAACACCCGCCGTTCTTATTTTACGCCCTGCCGGAGCGCCGCGCGGATCTACGCCGCGCGGCGCTTTTTGTAATATTCCGCGACGCCGTTCAGTAAGATATAAAAAAGCGCGGACGCTTTCGACGGCAGTTCTTCCGTTCCGACAAAACTTCCGTCTTTCCGCCTTGAAAGCAAAGATATCATAGGAGAAGCTCAGGTTGAC
>CALVLW010000055.1 GCA_944341315.1 uncultured Clostridia bacterium | reverse complement strand
CCTGCGCTTTTTGTCGTCGAACTCCTTTTTGGCGCACACATACGCGTAATATTCGCTCTGCGCGGCAAGCAACGAAGGGCGGGGTGAGGACCTGCCTTCGAAACAGCACACCTTAAAATCGCACGGCTCGTCCCCGCGATAAGTTATGCACGGCGCAAAAAACCTGCCGTTGGCGTAATCGTAAACGTCCTTTGCCGAAGGCGCGCCTCCGAACGCCGCCTCTATGTCCAGCGCGGTGGCGTAGCTAAGTCCGGTAACGTTCTCCGCTATGAAATCGGCGTCGGCGGCCTGCCTGCCGCAGAAAAGTTTTTCCAGGGCGGCAAGATCGGTCGGATCGGTCTTGCCCTGCGGGGCGGGCAGTTCGTAGCGCGCGCCGGTAAAAAGCACGCGCTTTGCGCCGCTCTCCAGCGTGGCCGTCTTCATCGCGCCCAGGATCTTTCCGTTTTCCGCGAGTATCACGTTGCTGTATTTGCCCATCATCTCGCAGTAAAGCGTGCGCCTCGCCCGCTCGAAGTCGTTTTTGCAGTCGAGTTCTATCGCGGCGACTCGCTCGAAGCCGGGCTGCGTGACCGACAGTATCTCGGCGCCGCCGAGGTGCTTGCGCAAGAGCATGCAGAATGCGAGCGCCTCTTTGGGCGCGTGCCTGTCCGCCCCGGTCAGGTTTATCCTGCAATTTTGCGCGTGCGCGCATATTTCGAGTTTAACGGTGCCCGCTGCGGTGTATATAAAAAGTGTAAGTTCGTCCCTGCACGGCTGGTTTATGCGCGAGATCTTTCCTCCGCGCAGCCTTTCGTCCAGCTCGCGCACGACGAATCTCAAAGTGAATGCGTCCTGCGGCATAACAACCTCCGCACACGATTATACTTCAATCGGCGGCAAAAGTAAAATATAATTGCAAGTCGTCCGCAAAACGCTTTGCAAAAACAAAGTATTGTGTTAAAATATCTTTCACGCGGAGCAATACTATTATATAAGAGCGAGTTCCGCTCGTTGCTGAAAGCAAATAAAATCATATAAACAAACGGAGAGAAAAGCAAATGAACTACACAACTCAACCCGCAGAAAAGAGCACGGTAAAGGTAACGGTAAATTATTCCGCAGAGGAATGGGAGGACGCTGTCGGCAAGGCTTACCTGCGCACGAAGGGCAGGATGAGCGTTCCCGGATTCAGAAAGGGCAAGGCGCCAAGGCGCGTCATCGAAAACTTTTACGGCAAGGGCGTATTCTTCGACGAAGCGCTCAACATCCTCTATTCCGAAAGCTGGGACGGCATAATCAGCAAGGAAAAGGATAACTTTACCGTCGTGGGAGAACCTTCGCTCTCCGTGGACGACATCTCCGAAGAAAAGGGCGTAACGCTCACCGCCGTCGTTCCCGTAAAGCCCGACGTGGAGATAGGTTCGTACAAAGGTTTAAGAATCAGAAAGTATGAGTATAATGTTACGGACGAGGAAGTGGAGCAGGAGGCAAAGCGCATCACGCTGAGCAAGGTCGAAAGGATAGACGTGACCGACCGCGCGTGCAAGAGCGGCGACGTGGTCAACATCGACTTTTCCGGCAGCGTCGACGGCAAAAAGTTCGAGGGCGGCACGGCGGAAGGCTACGACCTCGAGCTGGGCAGCGGCGCGTTCATCCCCGGCTTCGAAGAGCAGGTCGAAGGCATGAAGATCGGCGAAAGCAAGGACATCACCGTAAAGTTCCCCGAAGATTATCAGGCTGAGGAGCTCAAGGGCAAAGAGGCGGTGTTCGCGATAAAGCTCAACAAGATAACCGAAAAGAAGTACCCCGAGCTCGACGACGAGTTCGTAAAAAAGAACGCCGGCTGCGAAACGGTGGACGAATATAAAAAGAAGTGCCGCGAAAGGCTCGAGCGCCGGGCGGCCGACCGCAGCCTCAACGAAACGGAGAACAGCATCATAAAGGCCGTATGCGACACCTCCAAGGCGGAGATCCCCCAGGCAATGATAGATTCCGAGATAAACAACAGCGTGCAGGAATTTGCCGTACGCCTTATGAATCAGGGACTCAAGCTCGAAGACTACCTCAAATACACGGGCACTTCCATGGAGGACTTCCGCGCACAGTTCGCCGTTTCCGCGCGCGAAAAGGTGATGGCAAGCCTCGTTATAGACAAGATCGTCCGCACCGAGGGCATCAAAGCGGAACCTGCGGAGATAGAGGCAAAGATAGCCGAGCAGGCGGAGTCCGTGAACAAGTCTGCCGAGGAATACAAAAAGACCATGGATCCCAGGCAGGTCAACTATATCGAGAGCGACATAATCATCACCAAGCTGTTCGATTTTCTTAAAGCGAACAACGAAATGTATTCGGAATAAGCGTAAAAGGAGTATAGAATGAAGACAGGCGAAAGGGGCGCGCTCGTGCCCTATATAGTGGAGCAGACTTCCCGCGGGGAGCGCTCTTACGACATTTACAGCCGCCTTTTGGAGGACAGGATAATATTCCTCAGCGGAGAGATAGACGACGCCACCGCCAACACCGTCGTGGCGCAGCTGATATACCTCGAAGCCAAGGATCCCTCCAAGGACATATCGCTGTATATCAACAGCCCCGGCGGCAGCGTTTCTGCCGGGCTTGCCATTTACGATACGATGAATTACGTCAAGTGCGACGTTTCCACCATCTGCATAGGCATGGCGGCGTCCATGGGCGCGTTCCTGCTTTCCAGCGGCGCGCGCGGCAAGCGCTTCGCCCTGCCCAACGGCGAAATAATGATCCATCAGCCCCTCGGCGGGGCGCAGGGCCAGGCCAGCGACATAAAGATCGCCGCCGAACATATCCTGCGTACCAAGCGCAAGCTCAACGAGATCCTTGCCGCCAACACCGGCAGGCCGGTGGAGCAGCTCGAACGCGACACCGACAGGGATAATTACCTCACCGCGCAGCAGGCTTTGGAATACGGGCTGATAGACAAGGTGTTCACCAAGCGCTGAACGCCTTGCGCATACATACCGCCGCGCTCTCTGCGGCGAGGAGGTGTTATGAAAGAAAAAAAATTCTGCTCCTTCTGCGGAAAGCCCGAAGAGCTGGTAGACAAGCTCATCACGGGGCAGAACGGGGCGTGCATATGCGACGAATGCCTGGAAATAGGCTACGACATGATAAAGGAAGAGACGGCAGGCAGGTTCGAGCCCGTCCCCTTAAAAAAACCCGCCGAGATAAAGGCGGAGCTGGATAAATATATAGTCGGCCAGGACGAGGCGAAAAAAGTGCTGTCCGTGGCGGTATATAATCACTACAAGCGCATCAACAACGCCGGCGCGGGAAAAAAGGACGACGACGTGGAGATAGAAAAGAGCAACATCCTGCTGCTCGGGCCTACGGGCTGCGGCAAAACGCTGCTTGCCCGCACGCTTGCCAAAATACTCAACGTGCCCTTTGCCACCACGGATGCCACCACCCTGACGGAGGCGGGCTACGTGGGCGAAGACGTGGAAAACATCCTGCTCAAACTCATCCAGAACGCCGATTACGACATAGAGCGCGCGCAGCGCGGCATCATCTACATCGACGAGATAGACAAGATAGCGCGCAAGGGCGAAAACGTTTCCATCACGCGCGACGTCTCCGGCGAGGGCGTGCAGCAGGCGCTGCTCAAAATAATAGAGAGCACGGTGGCAAACGTGCCCCCTCAGGGCGGCAGGAAACACCCCCAGCAGGAGTGCCTGCGCATAGACACCACCGACATACTTTTCATCTGCGGCGGTGCGTTCGTGGGGCTGGACAAGATAGTGCAGAAGCGCAAAGACAACACTTCGCTCGGCTTCGGCGGGCAGGTAAAGCTTGCCGACAACGAAGTCTCCTACGAGATGCTTGCCGACGTAAAGCCGCAGGACCTCACCAAATACGGCCTCATACCCGAGTTCGTAGGCAGGGTGCCCATCGTTGTAAGCCTGCACCCGCTCGACGAGGACGCGCTGGTGAACATCCTCACGCAGCCCAAAAACGCCATAATCAAGCAGTATCAGAAGCTCATCGCGCTCGACGGCGTAAAGCTCACGGTAGAGCCCGCCGCCGTAAGGGAGATAGCCAACACAGCCATCCGCTTAAAGACGGGCGCGCGCGGCCTGCGCACCATCATCGAAAGTTTCATGACTTCGGTAATGTATAAGCTCCCCTCCGAACCGGACGTGGAAGAGGTGGTCGTTACGCGCGAATGCGTCACCGACAACGCCGAACCCAGGCTGGTCTACAAAAAGTCGGCCTGATGCGGGCGCCCGCAGGCGCGGCCGGGCCGCGTCGTTCATATCGTAAAACAATCGACCTCGTCGGGGGAGCAGGCGCTCCCCCGATTTTGGAAAAGAGGTGTCATAATGGCAGTTAAATATTTCAGCGGGATACCCGTGATAGCCCTGCGCGGCAGGGTGGTGTTCCCGTCAACGACTATAACGTTCGACGCCGGCAGGCTGATATCGCTGACCGCGGTAAAAGCGGCGGCGGAAGGCGGCATGCAGCTTTTGGTGTGCGCGCAGCCCGAGCCGGAAAAGGACGACATAACCGAAAACGACATCTGCCGCGTGGGCACGGTGGTAAAGATAAAGCAGATCACCCGCCTGCCTTCGGACAGCGTGCGCATACTTGCGGAGGGGCTCTGCCGCGTGCGCGTGCGCAGCTTCACGCTGGACGGCTGCTTTTTCGCGGAGGCGGACGAACTGAGATCCACCCACGGCGATCCCACGCTGGAAGAGGCTTATTTCCGCACGGCAAAGGACATCATGCGCGACATAGCGTCCGCGGAAAACAGGTTTACCAAGGACGCCGTCGCCCGTCTGGACAGGTGCTCCGATCCGGACGAATACGTCAACCTTGCCGCCAACGCGCTGCCGCTGCGCGACGAGATAAAGCAGAGCATACTCGAATGCGACAACGTTACCGAACGTCTGCGCATGCTGGAAAAATGCCTGAACGACGAGCTGGAGATAATGCGCCTCGGCCGCAAGATAAGCGCCGCCGTCCGCCAGAGCATAGACAAGAACCAGCGCGACTATTACCTGCGCGAACAGCTCAAGGCCATCCACGCGGAGCTGGGCGACGACGAGGACGAGCGCATAGCCCTCACCGACAGGATAAAGGCAAAAAAGATGCCCGCCGAGATCGAGGAGAAGGCGCTCAAAGAGGTCGCCAAAGCGGACAAGATGGCTTCGTCCTCGCCGGAGTACACCGTTATCCGCAATTACCTCGATTGGCTTACCGACCTGCCGTGGAACGAGCAGACGGAGGACACTGCCGACCTTAAAGACGCCGTAAAGATACTCAACGAGGACCATTACGGGCTGGAAAAGATAAAGGAGCGCATAACCGAATATCTCGCCGTGCTCAAACTCACGGGCAGTTTAAGCGCGCCCATCCTCTGCTTCGTGGGGCCTCCCGGCGTGGGCAAGACTTCGATAGCCTCCTCCGTGGCGCGCGCCCTGGGCAGGAAGTTCGTAAGGATGAGCCTGGGCGGCGTAAAGGACGAGGCGGAGATAAGGGGGCACAGGCGCACATACATCGGCTCCATGCCCGGGCGCATAATATACGGCATAAAGAACGCCGGCACGGTAAATCCCGTGTTCCTGCTCGACGAGATAGACAAGCTCTCCTCCGACATGCGCGGCGATCCCGCCAGCGCCCTTTTGGAGGTGCTCGATCCCGCCCAGAACGCTACCTTCCGCGACAGGTATCTCGAAGTGCCTTACGACCTGTCCAAAGTGTTGTTCATAACCACGGCAAACAGCGCGGACACCATTCCTTCGCCCCTGCTGGACAGGATGGAACTTATAGAGATAAGCGGCTATACCGAGGAGGAAAAGCTGCAGATAGCAAAGCGTTACCTCGTGCCCAAACGCCTTAAAGCCAACGGGCTGAAAGAGGGCGAAGTAACGTTTACCGACGGCGCGCTGCGCGCGATTGTGGAAGGTTACACGCGCGAGGCGGGCGTCCGCTCGCTGGAGCGCAACATAGACGCCGTCTGCCGCAAGACCGCGGTAAAGGTGGCGGAGGGCGAAAAGGCCGTGCGCAGGATAACTGCGGAAAGCCTGCACGCCCTGCTCGGGCCGGCGCGCTTCCGCACGGAGGACTCCGAGCACCGCGACGAGGTGGGCGCCGCAACGGGGCTCGCGTGGACGGCGGTGGGCGGCACCACGCTCACCATCGAGGTCTCCGCAATGCACGGCAAGGGCGAAGTGCAGCTCACCGGCAAGCTCGGCGAAGTGATGAAGGAGAGCGCCCGCGCCGCGATAAGCTTTATCCGCTCCAACAGCGGCGAATACGGCATCGCCGACGAGGCGTTCGAAACGACGGACATCCACATACACGTTCCGGAGGGCGCCACGCCCAAAGACGGCCCCAGCGCCGGCATAACCATGGCCACGGCCATACTTTCGGCGTTCACGGGCAAACCCGTGCGCGGCGACGTTGCCATGACGGGCGAGATAACCCTGCTGGGCAACGTGCTGCCCATCGGCGGCTTAAAGGAAAAGGCGCTCGCCGCCTACCGCACGGGCGTAAAAAACGTAATAATCCCCAAGGACAACGTAAAGGACCTGGAAGAGATCCCCAAGGAAGTCCGCAGCAAAATAAACTTTATCCCCGTATCGGGCGCAGACGCGGTGTTCCGCAACGCGATAATAGGACTGTAAGGGCAAAAGGGCCGCACATATGCTTAAAATAACCCAAGTAACGTTTGTAACGAGCGCGGCTTCCGCGTCGCAGTTCCTGCACCCCGGCAAGCCCGTGATCGCCGTATGCGGCAAGTCCAACGTGGGCAAATCGAGCTTTATAAACATGCTTGCCAACCGCAAAAAGCTGGCAAGGGTGTCCAAGGATCCGGGCCGCACGCGGCTGGTGAATTACTTCGATTTCGGCGCGTTCGTGCTCGCCGACCTGCCCGGTTACGGCTTTGCCAAAGTCTCCAAGGCGGAAAAGGCGCGCTGGGCAAGGCTTATGGAGGACTTTTTTGCCGACCGCGCCAACTGCGCGCACGCCTTTTCGCTCGTGGACGTGCGGCACGATCCCACCGCGGACGACGTGAACATGGTCAATTTTCTCTATTCGGGGCTGATACCGTTCACCGTGATAGCCACCAAGGCGGACAAACTCTCGCGCATGGCGGCAACGAACGGCGTAAAAAACATAGCCGCAAAATTAAAGTGCGGCACCGCGGACGTCGTACTCACTTCCGCACAGACGCGCCTCGGGCTGGAGGCGGTGCACGCCCGCATAGAGGGCGTGATAAGCCTCGCCGCGCGGGACGGACGGGAGGAGGAAGATGAACGCCTTTCTGGATTTTATGGCTTCGCCCGCCGGCGTGGCGCTCTATTGCATAGTCGCGGCGGCCATAGTAATTTTCTTCCTGGCGGTCAATTACCGCTTCTTTGCAAAGCGGCTGCTCGACTTGCTCTTCGGCGCGCTCGCGGTTATTATAACTTTGCCTTTGCTCGGCATATGCGCCGCCGTGTGCAGGTCGCGCTGCGGCAGGGCGTTCGACCGCGTCGTGATAGCGGGCAGGCGCTGCGAGCCGGTGACCGTGCGCGTGTTCTGCAAGGACGGCGGGCTGGGCGCGCTCTCCCGTCTGCCCTGTCTTTTATCGGTGGTAACGGGCGGGCTTTCGTTCGTCGGTCCCGCGATGCTCGAGTATAAGGATATAAATTGCGTGCCGGAGGACTGCCTTGCGCGCTTCGACGTGCGCCCCGGCATGCTTGCGGCGTGCTCCGGGCAGGATGGCGCCGCGCCTATCGCCGCGGACTGCCGCTATCCCGAAACCTGTTCGCTCTGGCGCGATACGCGCACCGTGGCGGTGTTTGCGTTCAGGGCGCTGCGGGGCGAAGGCTCCGACGGCTGAACGGCCCGGGCTTTAACTTCATCGCAAAAAACGCGCCGCGCGGCTTTAAGCCGCGCGGCGCTTGAATTTTCATTGCTCTATATAGGGGTGGTCTATGTGCACCACGGCGTTGAACCCGCTCTTTTTTTGTATCTCTTCCTTTATCTTTGCCGTTATCTCTTCGTCGGAAAGCTTCATCCCGTAAGGTATTATCGCGTCGAAATATACGTTGCGTATCTTATCCCATTCGGCTATGCGCAGGTCGTGTACGGTGGCGTCGAGGCTTATATCCTTTATCACGCCCTCCACGAGCGCGCGCATCTCTTCGGTGTCGCCGTCCACGACTATCGGATCCATGTGTACGACCGCCTCTATGCCGAACTTTTCGCGTATCTCGCGCTCGATGTGGTCTATCATCTCGTGCGTCTGCATAAGGTCGCCGTCGGCGGGCACCTCGGCGTGGAAGGAAACTATCGCCCGCCCGGGGCCGTAATCGTGGTAAATAAGGTCGTGTATGCCGAGTATGTTTTCGTGTTCCAGCGCAAGTGCGTCTATCTCTTTTGCAAGCTCCTTGCTCATCGGCCTGCCCAAAAGGGGCGCCTGCGTGCTCTTTACCGCTCCCCAGCCCGACTTGAATATGAAAAGCGCCACCACCAGGCCGGCCACGCCGTCTATCGGGAAGTCGGTGTACTGTCCGCCTATCAGCGCGGCAAGCACCACCGAGGTGGCTATCACGTCCGAAAGCGAGTCGGTCGCCGTTGCAGCTATGGAGGAGGAGTTTATCCTTTTTGCTATCTTGCGGTTAAAGTAAAACAGCCACACCTTAACGAGTATCGCGGCCGCAAGCACGCCGACCGCCGCATACGAAAATTCGGCGGGAGAGGGCGAGATTATCTTTTCTATCGAAGATCTCCCCAGCTCGAATCCCATAAAGATTATCAGCACCGAAACTATCAGCCCGGCAACGTATTCTATCCTGCCGTGGCCGAAGGGGTGTTCCTTGTCCGGCTTCTGCCCCGCCAGCCTGAACCCTATCAGCGTTATCACGGATGAGGCGGCGTCTGAAAAGTTGTTGGCGGCGTCGGCTATCATGGCAACGGAGCCGGCTATCACGCCCGCGGTAAGCTTGCCCGCGACCAGCAGTACGTTAAGTATTATGCCCGTTATGCCGGAAAGCTGTCCGCAGCGGGTGCGCACTTTCGGATCGTCTGCGCCGCCCGCGGGCACGAACAGTCTTAAAAGCAGTTCGCTCATCTCTTCCTCCCGCTCGTTGTAGTCCGCTTATTTTATCATATGCGCAAAAAAAAGTAAAGCGCAGCCGCAAAATTTTTGTGCGCAAAACGGTTAAGTTTTTCGCGGAGATATGATATACTGTAAGGGACATGAAAGCAAAAGAATTCTTTTTCGGCATTTTCAAAAAAATAAAAGCCAATCTCGGCTGGAAGAGCGCGATATTCCTCGGCGTGTTCGCCGCCCTGCTTGCGGCGGACCTTTTGACCAAACATTTCGAAGAGCTGCACGGCTGGAATTTTACCGTGATACCGGGATTCATAGAGGTGGAGAGCGGCCATCGCAATCCCGGCGCGGGCTTTTCGTGGCTGGCGGACAAGGAGTGGGGGCAGCCCTTTCTGATAACGCTCACCTTTATCCTCTCCGCGGTGATAGTCGGCTTCATGCTCGGCCTTTCGGACGAGCGGCACTTCGTGCTGAAACTCTGCCTTTACGTCGTGCTCGCGGGCGCGATAGGCAACCTTGTAGACAGGCTGGCGTTCGGCGAAGTGCGCGACTTCGTGTGGCTGCTCATCGTGGACGCTTACTGCAACTTTGCCGACTTCTGGATAGTGCTCGGCGGCATAGCGCTCGTCGCGGTGCTGCTGTTCTTCGACGAAGGCGCGGTGTTCCCGCTCACCAAGCGCGCAAAGCGCGCGCAGGCGGAGCAGCAAAATAAGCCCGCCCCCGCAGACGGCAAAGCGGAGAACGACGGGGAGAACGGCGCGGAGGACGGCGATGGAGAGCGGTGAGTTCACCTTTGCCGCAGAGTGCGACAATCCGCGCGCAGACGTGTTTTTGTGCGGCAATATGCCCGATCTTACGCGTTCTGCGCTCAAAAAGATATTCGAAAACGGCGGCGTGCTCGTCAACGGCAGGCCGGCCAAAGCCTCGCAGGCGGTAAGGCGGGGCGACAGCGTAAAGATAACCGTCCCGCCCGCGGAGGAATACCGCGTAAAGGCGGAAAACATCCCTCTGGACATAATCTATCAGGACGCCGACCTCGCGGTGGTCAACAAGCCGCAGGGGATGACGGTGCATATGGGCAACGGCAACAGGGAGGGCACGCTGGTAAACGCGCTTTTATACAATCTCGACAGCCTCAGCGGCATAAACGGCGTCGTGCGCCCGGGCATAGTCCACCGCATAGACAAGGACACCTCTGGGCTTCTGGTGGTGGCAAAGAACGACGCCGCGCACCTCAGCCTTTCAAAGCAGATAGCCGAAAAGACCTGCCGCCGCACCTATATCGCCCTTTTGGAGGGCAACTTAAAGCAGGATTGCGGCACCGTTTCCACGTACATAGGCCGCGATCCCAGGGACAGGCTTAAAATGGCGGTGGTGCCTGCGGACAAGGGCAGGCTCGCAATAACCGATTTCACAGTGATGCAGCGTTATATCGGCTATACTCTGTGCCGTTTCGACTTAAAGACGGGCCGCACCCAT
>CALVLW010000054.1 GCA_944341315.1 uncultured Clostridia bacterium | reverse complement strand
GTACGGCGACCACATGGTCATTACATACAACTTCCAAGAGGACGTCGTACCCGAGAAACTGACGAAATCTCACGTCGAGCAGGTGGAGAAAGAGATAGAAGAGGCTGAAAACGCCTCTTCTTCTTTTCCTATAAGTTCGTACATATGCGGATGCTCTTCACCACGAAAGCACACCTGAACGGGTGTGCTTTTTTCGTGGCGGTCTTGCCGGGCCCGACGTAACGAGTGCGGTCCGCGCGAGGAGCAAAGCGACGCTGCTCTGCCGAGGCTCCCGAGGAATACACCTTTTGCGGATCACAAGAAAAACACTTTGTTCACGTTGCCTTTTATTATATGCATATCGTCGCCACAAACAAGTCAAATGAATAGTTTTATTGTTAATATAAGGCGCATTTGCCTATATATATTTACAGTTGACAACACAAAAACGGGGGCGGACGGCAAAGCCGTCCGCCCCCGTTTTATCGCGAAGTTACACGACGTACTTGGGATCGAGTTCCGGAGCGGAGTCTATCTCCGCCTTTTTTGCCTCGTAACCGCTTTTGCCCAGCAGGGCGAAGGTCGCTTTTTTGCCGTTTTCCACGCCGGGCTGATTGAACGTGTTGATATTGAGCATTGCGCCCGCGTAAGCCGTCTGCAATTCCAGAAGGAACATGAGCTGGCCCATGGTGAAGGCGTTGATCTCGGGCACGAGTATGGTATAGTTCATCCTGCCCGCACGCATGAGGGCGTAAGCCGTAGCCTTGTTTTCCGCCTGGATGAGCTCCTGCATGGTGTGCCCGCCCAAAAAGCCGACGTCCGGGATATCCTCGCAGCCGCGGGGGATGGGCATCTCGCAGCCGTATTTGCTTACCGAAACGAAAGTTATCACCTTGTCGAAGGGGCCCTCGGTATAGAGCTGCACCTGCGAATGCGGGTCGGTGACGCCGAGGCTCTTTACGGGGGTGGTGCCGGCGTTTATTATATTGCCGTCGTAATCTTCCTGCTTGCCGATGCTCTCCGCCCACAGCTGGCAATACCAATCGGAGAGGAGCTTTAAGTTATCGCTGTAAGGCATCATCACGTGGATGTTCTTGCCCTGCTTCATGGTTATGTACATGAGCACGGCGCAGGCGAGCGCGGGGTTGGAAGTTATCGAAGGCTTGTTGCACAGGCCGTCCATATACGCCGCGCCGGCGAGCATGCCCTTTATGTCGATGCCGAGCACCGCCGCAGGCAGAAGCCCCACGGGGCAGAGTTCGGAGAACCTGCCGCCCACGCCGTCGGGAAGGACGTATTTTTTGATCCTGCCGCCGAAAGCCTCGTCTATCTTTATAAGGTTGCCGCGGCTGGCGTCGGTGGTGAAGATCATGTTTTTGGCGACGTCGACGCCCGCCTTTTCAAGGGCGTCCGCTATGACGAGGTACTGCGTCATCGTTTCGGACGTGGCGCCGGACTTGGAGATGACGTTGAAGCACGTTTTTTCCGGTTCGATGACGTCCAGAAGCGCCTTCATGCGGACGGGATCTATGTTATCCTCCACGTAAAACCTAGGCGCGCCGCCGCGTGCCTTTAAGTTGAGTTCGTTGTGATGGAGATGGCACAGCGCGTTGAACACCATAGAGGGGCCGAGCGCGCTGCCGCCTATGCCGAGCACCACGAAGTATTTGAAGTTTTTGCGCACCTGCTTTGCGGTCGCGATTATGTCGGCAACTATTTCGTTCTGATTGTAGGGAAGTTCCGTCCAGCCCATGAACAATTCGTCTTTGCCGCGGTTGCGCGCCACGTAATCGAACGCCTCTTCCGCCTTGCCCTTCATTGCCCTGAGTTCGGAATCTTTGATGCCTCTTTCGCCGAGGAATTTCGACATCATGTTGTTGTAATCGACGGTAACGCGCATGGATTTGCGCCATTCCCTGGTCTTGTAGCCCATAACAGCCTCCGTTTCTGTGAGTTGCGGGCCCGTGCCCGCGGTTATTATTATAAGTCAAATCGCGCCCGTAGTCAACACGGCGGCAAATCAATTAAAGAAATTTTTATAAAATTTAATTGCCCGCTCCTCCGCGGCAAATATCCGTGCGGCGGGCAAAACGCTTTACAAAACATATGTTCAAGTGATAAAATCGTGTCATGGGAATGGAACTTACGGATGACCAGGTTGCCGCCGACAGGGCGATATCCGACTGGTACCGCAACGGAACGCGGCAGATATACGTTCTTTCCGGGCTGGCCGGAACGGGAAAGACTACGCTTTTAAGGCACACGGTGTGCGAAACGCTCGGCCTCGAGCCTGACGCGAGCGCGGCGTTCGTTACCCCTACGGGAAAGGCGGCTACCGTGCTGATAAGGCAGGGCATCCCCGCCACCACCCTGCACAGGCTTATTTACCAGGTGATCACCGAAGAGAGCGTCACCGTGATAAACGGCAGGCCGGTCACGGTGGAAAAACCCGTGTTCAGGCGCAGGGAGAGCATAGACAAGGGCATAAAACTGATAGTTTTGGACGAATTTTCGATGGTGTCGGACGAGGTGCTTTCCGACGTGGCGCGCTTCGGGGTAAAGATGCTGGTGTGCGGCGACGGCGCACAGCTGCCGCCCGTAGAGGGGCAGAACAGTTTTTTGAGCGCGCCCGACGTCACGCTGAGGACGATAGTCCGCCAGCAGGAGGGCAATCCGATAATAAAGCTCGCCCGCGACGCGATGGACGGCAGATACATAAATTACGGCAGTTACGGCGACAGGGCGTTCGTGCTGAACGCGCGCACCCTTAAAAGCGAATACCGCAAAAAATATATGCTTAAAGCCGACCAGGTGATCTGCGGGCTGAACAAGACGCGCGCAAAGGTGAACGACGAGATCCGCGGATACCTCGGCCGCGAAGGGCTGCCGCAGCGGGGCGAAAAGCTGATATGCACCCTGAACAATTGGGAGCAGTTTCTGGACGGGGAGCTTAATTTTAACATGGTGAACGGGATAATCGGCACCGTGCAGGACGTGGAATACGCCGGCGAAAGCATCGGGTTCATGACGTTCCGCGCCGATTTTATGGACGAGGACTGCCCCGGAACGGTGCCGTTCGACGCGGGCATATTCGAAAACGGCGCCTACCGCTACCGCCACGGCGACTACTTTGAAAAATTCGACGCGGAGGGCAACGCCGCCGGCGCCTTTACGCTGAACAGGTTCGAGTTCGGCTACTGCATATCCTGCCACAAGGCGCAGGGTTCGGAGTTCGGCAGCGTGATAGTGTTCGACGAGAGCTACGCCTTTAAGGAGGACAGGGCGCGCTGGCTTTACACGGCGATAACGCGGGCGAAAGACAAGCTGATAATACTGCGCTGAATTTGCCTTTACCCCTTGCAAGCGGGGAAATTATGTGATAAAATGATAGGGAACGAACCGTTAAGGAGGGAATAATGAATATCTGGCACGACATAGACAGGGCGCGCATAACCAAGGACGACTTTATGGCTTACATAGAGATAACCAAGGGTTCGCGCTCGAAATACGAACTCGACAAACAGACCGGCATACTGCGGCTGGACAGAGTGCTTTACACTTCCACCGTTTACCCGGCGAGCTACGGCTTTATCCCGCGCACGCTTGCGGACGACGGCGACCCGCTGGACGTGCTGGTGCTGTGCAGCGAACCGATACTTGCGGCAACGATAGTGCGGTGCTACCCCATAGGCGTGATAAACATGTCGGACGAGGGCGAAGAGGACAGCAAGATAATCGCCATACCGTTCAAAGAGCCGACGTATAACTGCTATACGGGCATAGAACAGCTGCCCAAGCACATATTCGAGGAGATGAAACACTTCTTCAAAGTATATAAACAGCTGGAGCATAAACACACGGCAGTGTCTTCGATAATGGGCAGAAAGGACGCCGTGGAGATAATAGAGCGGAGCATAATCGCATACGACGAAAAATTTCCGCAGCACGGACAATAATAAAACGGCAAAATATAAGCGCACGGGCGGAACGCCCGTGCGCTTTTTAAGCAGGCATTAAAACTGCGTTGTTTCCAGCATATCCCGCAGGCTTTTTACGTCGTTGCAGGAGATGAGCCTTTCGCGCAGGGCCGCGGAACCGGGCCTGCCGCGCGTGTAAAAAGCCGCCATTTTGCGCATGAACACGAGGGCGAAACGTTCGCCGTAAAGCGCGAGAGTGTCGTCGAGCTGGCGCTTTACCAGCGCCCGTTTGTCGGGCATAGGCCTGCCCGTGAGTTCGGCAAACAGCCAGGGGGCGTACATTGCGCCCCGCGCCACCATTACGCCGTCGGCGCCCGTTTCTTCCATCAGCCTGCGCGCGTCGTCCGCGCAGAACACGCCGCCGTTGGCGATGACGGGGATGCTTACCGCCGCCTTTGCCTTTGCTATTTCGGCATAGTCGACTTCGCCCGCGTAGATCTTGTCGCGCGTGCGGCCGTGCACGGTTATCATGTCCGCACCGCTGTCTTCGCACATCTTTGCAAAGTCGGCGGTTATCTTTTTATCGGGAGAAACGCCCGTGCGGAACTTTACGGACACCCGCTTTCCGCCCGCCTTTGCCGCCTTTATGAGCGCGGAGGCACGGGGAAGGTCGTTCATGAGCGCGCAGCCTTCGCCGTTGCCGAATATCTTGGGCACGGGACAGCCCATGTTTATGTCGACGAGGTCGAAGGGCGCGACGTCTTCGCTCTCCGCGGCGCAGCGCATGTACGAGGGATCGGAACCGAACAGCTGGCAAGCCCTTATGCCCCGGTACTGCGGGGTGACGTACAGCAAATCGCGCGTGTTCTGACTGTTATAGCACAGTCCCTTTGCGCTGACCATTTCGGTAAATGTGAGACCCGCGCCGAGTTCTAAGCACAGCTGCCTGAAAACGGCGTTGGTGTAGCCCGCAAGCGGGGCGAGAAAGACGTTGCAGGGCGTTGCGAGCCCGCCTATGTCAATGCTTTTCAGCCGCATCGCGCGCCCTTCCGATATACAGCGCCCACTCGCTTTCGCTCAGCGCGCCCGCGTCCTTGCCGTCGGCAACGGCAAGGCGTTCGGCCTCCACGAAGTCTTCGGCAAATTTCTGCGTTACGTCGGCAAGGCACTGCTCGCCGTCCTGCCCCGCCAGCCTGCACAGCCTTACCGCCTCGAACAGCAGCCTGCCGCAGTCGGCTTCGGAAAGTTTCTCTTCGGGCGAACTTATAAGCCCGCGTATATCGGCGGCGCTCTGTTCTTTGCTCTTATCGAGTCCC
>CALVLW010000053.1 GCA_944341315.1 uncultured Clostridia bacterium | reverse complement strand
AGGTCGAAGAGGTGTATCATCCCGGCTACAAGGCAAAAAGGCTGGAAACGGGCTTCGTCGTGGCGGGCGCAAAGTCCGACATGATCTACCGCGCGAAACCCGTGCCCGGCGACGTGATAATACTTCTGGGCGGCGAAACGGGGCGCGACGGCTGCGGCGGCGCCACCGGTTCTTCCAAGGCGCACGACAAAAAGTCCGTTCAGACGTGCGGCGCGGAGGTGCAAAAGGGCAACGCCCTCACCGAGCGCAAATTGCAGAGGCTGTTCTTAAACAAAAACGCCACCCGCAAGATAAAAAAGTGCAACGACTTCGGCGCGGGCGGCGTGTCCGTGGCGATAGGCGAACTTTCCGACGGCGTGGAGATAGAACTCGACCTCGTTCCCAAAAAGTACGAGGGGCTTTCGGGCACCGAACTTGCCATCTCCGAATCGCAGGAGCGCATGGCGGTGGTCGTTTCGCCCGAGGACGTTACCGAGTTCGTAAGACTCGCGGCGGAAGAAAACCTTGCCGCCACCCCGGTTGCAAAGGTAACGGCCGACCGCCGCATGCGGATGTTCCACCGCGGCAGGGCGATAGTGGATATCTCCCGCGATTTTCTCGATACCAACGGTGTAAAGCAGCGCACGGCGGCGCACATAACGGAAAACGACACCGATTTCTTCGCCCCCGCAAAGGGTAAGGATTTTTCTTCCGCGCTGCCCGAAACGCTCTCCCGCCTTAACGTCTGCTCGCAGAAGGGGCTTGCGGAGATGTTCGACTCCACGATAGGCGCCAAATCGGTGTTCATGCCCTTCGGCGGCAAAAACCAGCTCACTCCCGTTACAGCAATGGCGGCAAAGATTGTGGGCGGCGAAACGGACGACTGCACCGTGTCCGCTTACGGCTACGATCCGAAGCTGACGAGCTCTTCTCCCTTCACGGGGGCGGTGTATTCCATAGTTACGTCCGTGGCAAAGGTAGTGGCGGCGGGCGGCAGGATGGAGGATATCCGCCTTACGTTGCAGGAATTTTTCATGCGCCTGCGCGACGACGAAAACCGCTGGGGCGTGCCCCTTTCGGCGCTCCTCGGCGCGCTCTACGCCCAGATAAATCTCGGCCTCGCCGCGATAGGCGGCAAGGACTCCATGAGCGGTTCGTTCGAGGATATAGACGTTCCTCCCACGCTCATCTCCTTTGCCATAGCCCCCGCAAAGGCCTCCGGGCTCATCACCAACCTGCCCGAAAAGGCAGGCGAAAAAATGTGGCTGCTCCCGATGAAAAAGGACGGCGACTTCATTCCCGATTTCGCATACCTCAAAAAGCTGTACGCCGCAGTCAACGCGGGCATACGCGGCGGCGTAATAAGGCACGCCTTCGTAATAGAGCACGGCGGCACGGCCGCAGCCGTGGCAAAGAGCTGCTTCGGCAACGGACTGGGATTCGACTTTGCTCTGCCCGCGGACGAACTGTTCACCGAACGCTACGGCGATATCGTCGTATGCGCGGACGACGTGTCTTCGCTCGGCGTCGACGCGGTGTATATCGGCGAAACGGCGAGCGGCGGCTTTACGTGCGGCGGCAAGACGGTGGCTTACGGCGCGGCGCTCGAAGCTTACACGTCCAGGCTCAACGGCGTGTTCCCCGCAACCGCCCCCGCAGAGGGCGACATCCCCGATTGCGACTTTACGGGGCGCGGCGCGTTCGCGGGCGTGGGCTTAAAGGCAAGACCGCGCGTGTTCATTCCCGCCTTCCCCGGCACCAACTGCGAGCTGGACACCGAACGCAAGTTCAGGCTGGCGGGCGCGGAAACGGAGATAGTGGTCATCCGCAACCGCACCCCTCAGGATATAGAGGAGAGCGTTCAGGCGATAATCCGCGCGATAGAGCGCGCCAACATGATAGCTTTCCCCGGCGGATTCTCGGGCGGCGACGAACCGGACGGCTCGGGCAAGTTCATCGCCACCACGTTCAAAAACCCCGCCGTGTCCGAAAAGATAGCCGACCTGCTCGACAGGCGCGACGGCCTTATCCTCGGTATATGCAACGGCTTCCAGGCGCTCATAAAGCTCGGGCTGGTGCCTTACGGCAAGGTAAGCCCGCTCACCTCCGGTTCGCCCACGCTCACTTACAACAACATCTCCCGCCACGTCTCCACGCTGGTAAACGTCAGGGTGGCCTCCGTAAAGAGCCCCTGGCTCGCCGCCTGCAAGGTGGGGGAGGTGTATTCCGTGCCCGTATCCCACGGCGAAGGCAAGCTCATCGCGCCCCTTTCCGAGCTGGAAAAGATGCGCGCCAACGGGCAGATAGCCACGCAGTATTGCAACGCGGACGGCGCGCCCGCCATGGCAAGCCCCTTCAATCCCAACGGCAGCATGTGGGCGATAGAGGGCATAACTTCCCCCGACGGCAGGGTGTACGGCAAGATGGGCCACTCCGAACGCACGGGCGAAAATCTTTACAAGAACTGCCCCGGCAACTTCGACATGAAGCTGTTCGAAAGCGGCGTAAAATATTTCGGGTAAAATCCATATCTATGCAAGCAAAAAGGCAACCGCTTTTCCGCGATTGCCTTTTTCTTTTTGTTTGCGATCTATTCTTGTGTGAAGAACGGGGCGTTTTCACCGATAAAGGCGTCGATATCGGCAAACGTAACGTTCTCTTTTTCCGGCGCGTATTCTTCGGCGTATTCGTCGAACAGGCCGGTCACGGTGTTTTGTATGCCGACGGGCAGGGACGCCGCTATCTCGTTGTTTTCCGAGCATTCCTCTGCAAAGTCGGCGGATTATCTGCTCGGCATATCCGATTATTGAGCGCAATGCCCGCCGCGCACTTTACAACCACAATATTTTGTGTTATAATCGTAAAAAGTACAAAAAGAGGTAATCGCCATGAAGTGTATTTACTGCGGCTGCGAAGACAGCAAGGTGATAGACAGCCGTTCCGCCGACGAAGGCAGGACGATCCGCAGGAGAAGGGAATGCCTTGCCTGCGGCAGAAGGTTCACCACTTACGAAACGATAGAGGATACGCCCGTGCTCGTCATAAAGGCGAGCGGCAACCGCCAGGCGTTCGATCCGCAGAAGATAAAGAACGGCGTGATAAAGGCGTGCGAAAAGCGCCCCGTGCCCATGGCAAAGATAGACGCGCTGGTGGACAGCGTCTCCAAGCAGGTCTATAATTCCATGGAGCAGGAGATCTCGTCCAAGGCGATAGGCGAAATGGTGATGAACGAACTCAAAAAGATAGACGAAGTCGCCTACGTGCGCTACGCCTGCGTATATCGTTCGTTCAACGATATATCCAGCTTTATGGCGGAATTGCAGAGCCTTATGGAAAACAAGGACAAAGGCGGCAAATAACGCCCGGAACTTTATTGCATCAGACATAGCGCCGCCTCTTTTCAAGGGGCGGTTTTAACGGGGAGGGCGTATGACGCGCAAGGTAAAAACGGGCGGCATTTACATCGGCGGCGGCGAAAGGGTAACGGTGCAGTCCATGTGCACGGTAAAGACCTCGCATACCGTGGAGGCGTGCGCGCAGATAGCCGCGCTCGAAAGCGCGGGCTGCGACATAGTGCGCGTGTCCGTGCTCGACGCGGAGGACGCCGCCGCGATAACCGAAATAAAAAAACACACCTCCATGCCCGTGGTGGCGGACATACATTTTTCCGCAAGGCTCGCCGTCGCCGCGATAGAGGCGGGGTGCGACAAGGTGCGCATAAACCCCGGCAACATCGGCGGCGAGGATAACGTAAAGCTCGTCGCCGACTGCATAAAGGCGCACGGCATACCCGTGCGCGTCGGCTCCAACACCGGCAGCATAGAAAAGCGTTTTCTGCAAAAGTACGGCGTAAGCGCCGAGGCGCTCGTCGAAAGCGCGCTTTGCAGCGTCGCCGCGCTCGAAAGATACGGCGTGAACGATATAGTCGTCTCCGTAAAGGCGTCCTCGGTGCCGCTCACTTACGGCGCCTACACGTTGCTTTCCGGGCGTACTGACTATCCCCTGCACGTCGGCGTGACCGAGGCGGGCACTTACAAAAGCGCGGTGGTAAAGTCCTCCGCGGCGCTGGGCGCGCTGCTTCTGAACGGCATAGGCGATACGATGCGCGTTTCGATAACGGGCGATCCCGTGCGCGAGGTCTACGCCGCAAGGGATATCCTGCGCGCCGTCGGGCTGGACAAAAATTACGCCGAGGTCGTCTCCTGCCCCACCTGCGGCAGGTGCATGTGGGATTCGGCAGCGCTTGCCGAAAAGGTGGCGGAGTTCGTAAAGGACGTAAAAAAGCCGCTCAAGATAGCCGTCATGGGCTGCGCGGTAAACGGCCCCGGGGAGGCGGCGGAGGCGGACATAGGCATTGCGGGCGGCAACGGCTGCTGCGTGATATTCAAAAAGGGCGCGCCCGCTTTCAAGGTGCCCGCGTCCGAGGCGGAAGAGGTATTTTTTAAGGAGATAAGGCAACTTACCGATGGTTGAAGACATACTCGCCCGCGTCCGCGAGGCGGAAGGGCTCAAAAACGCGATAATAAGCGGCGTCACCCTCGACACCGCCGCCGGCACGGTAACGGTAAAGCTGGTCACGGACCGGGCATACACCGGCAGCGACGGCGAAACGGCGGTCGCGGCGGTGCGCCCCTTCGTGCCCGACTGCTTTTCGCTCGACGTGCAGATAAGCAAACTTTCGCCCGACAGCGGCATGATAAAGCGCAGGATACTCTCGCTGATAGGCGAAAAATTCCCCGCGCTCTCTTCCGTTATAGGCGAAGACGACGTAAGCGTCGCCCGCAGCGGCGACGGGTTCGAGTTCGAAGTCCGCGCCCTCGGCGGTGCCCGCTCGGAAAACATGGTGCGCGAGGTGGAGGCCGCGCTCGCAAAGTGTTATTGCGGCGGGTTCCGCGGCAGAGTCGCGCGCGAAAACATAGATACGTCCGGCATAGTGGTGGAGCGCGAGGCGGAGGAAGAGGAATACGAAATGCCCGTGCGCTCCTTCGCGGTGGAAAATTTCCGCCCGATCGAGGGTGGGGAAAAGCCCTCGCGCGCGATATATATGGCGGACTTCAACTTCGCCGCGGAAAAGGCGGTGGTGTGCGGCTCCGTGCTCGACGTTTCCGAGCGCGCCTACACCCGCTCCAACGGCGAAGAAAAGCCCTACTTCGTCTTTACCCTCACGGACGGCACCGGCACGCTGCGCCTCACCTGGTTTTCAAAGAAAAAGAGCCTGGACAAGGTGCGCGGCGTAAAGGAGGGCGAAAGCCTTGCGTGCGTCTGCCGCAGCGAGGTGCGCGGCGGAATGCTGCGCTATACCGCCACGGAAATAAATTACGGCTCCGTTCCCGAAAACTTCGTGCCGGAAAAACGCCCCGCGCGCCCCGTGCCCAACGGGTATCACACGATAAAGCCGCAGCCGTTCACCGATTACACCCAGACCGACCTGTTTTCCGACGGCACGCTCCCGCCCTGCTTCAAGGGCACGTCCTTCGTGGTGTTCGACCTCGAGACCACGGGGCTGTGCACCGTTCCCGTTCCCGGCGAAATGGACGGGATAATCGAGATAGGTGCCTACAAGGTCGTCGACGGCGAAATACGCGAAAAGTTTTCCACCTTCGTCAACCCGGAGCGCCCCGGCAGGCTCGATCCCCGCATAGAGGAGCTTACGGGGATATCCGACGCCGACGTAAAGGGCGCGCCCAGCTATAAGGACGTGCTGCCCGACTTTGTAAAGTTCTGCTCCGGCTCCGTGCTCGTGGGGCACAACGCCGTGGGCTTCGACTTCAAGTTCATCGACTTTTACTGCCGCGAACTCGGCTACGCCGTGGAGGGCAGGGTGATAGACACGCTCACCCTTTCGCAGCGGCTGCTCCGCCTTTCCAACAACAAGCTCAACACCGTTGCCGACCACTTCGGCATAACGTTCAACCACCACAGGGCGGAGGACGACGCTCTCGCCACGGCAAAGATATTCATCGAACTCATAAAAATAAAAAAATCTTTCCCCGACTGCTGAAAGACAGTTGCAAATTGCAAAACGCTGTGCTATAATAATTACAGACTTAATACTTATGTTTAAGATTGAGTGCCTTGCAAGGGGCACTCAATCGCCGTATATGGGGCAGATTGTTTGCAACATATATGCGCATCATTGGAGGCAGATCTTGAAATTCAGACCGGTTGAAGAGATCGCGGCCTTTCTTTCGCCGATAGCTTCGTCCATCGGCGTGGAGGTCGTCGGAGTAGAGGCAAAGGGCGACTCGCTTACCGTTTTCATCGACAGGGAGGGCGGCGTGGACCTCGACGCGTGCGAAAAATTCCACAACGCCATAATGGATCCCATCGACGAGCTCGATCCCAGCTTCGGCGCGTCTTACACGTTAAACGTGTCCAGCCCGGGCTTAGACAGGCCTTTCAGGACGGAGCGCGACTTTTCGCGCAATCTCGGCAACGAGGTGGAGGTAAAGTTGTACGCCCCCCTCAAAGGCAAAAAACTTATCGAGGGCGTGCTTGCCGCGTTCGACGATAATTCGGTAACGATAAGGATCGGCTCCGCCGAAGAAAAGATAAACAGGACAAAGATAGCAAAAATAAACCGTGCGGTAAAATTCGACTGACGCACGCTTGCACGTAAGGCCGTCTTGCCGGCTTCAAAAAACAGGAGATATGATATGACAAACAAAGATTTTTTCCTTGCTCTCGAAGATCTCGAAAAGGAAAAGGGCATCCCCAAGGACGTGTTCATCGAAGCGCTCAAAAACGCGCTCGTTTCGGCGTGCAAAAAGCAGTACGCCGGCAGCGTGGGCGAAGTGGACATAAAGCTCAACCCGGAAAAAGGTTCTTTCGATTTCTATTCGGTAAAGACCGTCGTGGAAGAAGTCGAAGACAGGGAAAAGGAGATATCGCTGCAGGACGCGCAGGCCATAAAAAAGAGCTATAAGCTCGGCGACAGAGTAATGGAAAAATTCGTTCCCAAGGATTTTTCGCGCATCGCCGCGCAGACGGCAAAGCAGGTCATCCTGCAAAAGATACACGAAACCGAGCGCGACGCCGCCATGAGCGAATTTGCCGACAAAGAGGGCGAGCTGCTCGTTGGCGTGGTGCGCAAAAAGGATATCAAGAACATCTATCTCGACCTCGGCAAGGGGCAGATAGAGGGCGTGCTGCTGCCCTCCGACCAGGTGCCCGGCGAAACTTACGAAATAAACGACAAGGTAAAGGTGTTCGTCAAGCGCGTAAAGAGCGGTTATAACGGCGCGCAGGTGCTCGTCAGCCGCACTTCGCCCGGGCTCGTGCGCAAACTGTTCGAAGAGGAGGTGCCCGAAATAAAGCAGGGCACCGTGGAAATAAAGGAAGTCAGCCGCGAGGCGGGCTCCCGCACCAAGATGGCGATATGTTCCAACGATCCCCGCGTGGACGCCATCGGCGCGTGCGTGGGCAACAAGGGCGCAAGGGTGAACGCGGTCGTTGCCGAACTCGGCGGCGAAAAGATAGACATCATCCCCTGGAGCGAAGATCCGCTCGAATTCATCGCCAAGGCGCTCTCGCCCGCAAAGGTCATCTCCGTAACGCAGCTCGACGGCGAAAAGACGGCAATGGCGGTCGTGCCGGACGACAAGCTGTCGCTTGCGATAGGCAAGGACGGCCAGAACGCAAGGCTCGCCGTAAGGCTCACCGGCTGGAAGATAGACGTAAAGAGCCGCAGCGCCGCGGAAAAACTCGGCATACTGCCCGAGGCGGAGGGCGAGGCTCCCGCCGAAGAAGAGTAAAGAAGAGTAAATATGCCCAAGACCAAAAAGATCCCGCTGCGCATGTGCATCGCCTGCCGCGGCTTAAAGGAAAAAAGGGATATGCTGCGCATAGTAAAGAACGCGCAGGGCGAAATATTCATCGATTTTTCCTCCAAGGCGCCCGGGCGCGGGGCTTACATCTGCAACGATCCCGAATGCGTGAAAAAACTTAAAAGGCAGCGGCTGATAAACAAAGTTTTCTCCTGCGAGGTACCCGCGGAAGTGTACGAACGCATAGAGGAGGAGTATTTTGGAAAAAAGGCCTGACGCGGAAAAGTACATAGGCTTCTGCCTGCGCGCGCGCAAAATAGCGCTCGGCACGGGCGCCGTGGAATGTCTTAAGCGCGGTGCTTATCTTATCCTGGTGTGCTCCACCGCGTCCGGAAACTGTTTCAAGCTTGCGTGCAAGTTTGCGCGCAGGCATTCCTGCCCGCTCGTGATATGCAGGTGCGGGCTGGAAAACGCCGTGCACAGGCCGGGCTGCAAAATGGCTGCCGTTACCGACGCGCAGCTTGCCGCGGCCATAACGGGCGCGGCGGACGACAATTACGAAATATATGCTGGAGGCATAAACTGATATATGGCAAATAAGTACGAGAACGCCGAAAATATAGGCAAGCTGGTATCCGGCGGCACCCTTTCGGAGCTGAACAAAAAAGTAAGCGCGACCGAAAGGCGCATGACCGAGATACTCAAAAAGCTGTCCGATATGGAGAGCGCTGTCCAGGCTGCCAGAAAGCAGGAAGAGGAGCGCAGGGCGGCAGAGGCGGCGGAGGCGGAAAAGGCAAAAACGCCGGAGCCCGCACCCGCGGCGCCCGTTCCCGAAAAGGCGGAACGTCCCGCGGCGGAAGAAAAGCCTGCCGCGGCGTCTCCCGTTCCCGCAAAGGCAGAACAGCCCGCGGCGGAAAAAAAGTCCGCGCCCGCACAGCAGGCAAAGGCGAACGAACGCCGCGCTCCCCAGCTCCGTCCCGCACAGCCCGACAGGCAGGAACGTCCCTCCGGCAGGCCCGCGCAGGGCGACAACCGCACCTTCGTGAACAGGGATACCCGTCCTCCCCGTCCCGGTCAGGGCACGCGCCCTTCGGCGCCCCGTCCCGCAGGCGCGCAGGGCAGGCTGCCTTCGGCTCGTCCCGCGGCAGGCGGAGCAAGGCCGGCGGCCGCTCCGGCGGCAAAGCCCGCAAAGAACTTCGGACCGGATAAAAAGAAGGGCGGCGACAGGACTTATTACGAAAAGGAGAAAAAGCCGCTCAACAAGCGTTCGCTGCAAAAGCAGCAGGGCGCCGGCGTGGAGGACTTCGACGACGAAAGGGGCGTTTACCGCAAGGTGCGCACCAAAAAGGCGGCAAAGAGCGCCGTCCAGGCGATAAAGATAGAGCGCGCCGTCGTTACCACCGACAACATCCCCATCAAGGTGCTTTCCGAAAAGCTGGGCGTTACCGCGGTAGAAATAACCAAGCGCCTGTTCAGGGACGGCATAGCCACCACCGTGAACGGCTCCATAGATTACGAAACGGCGGTCATGATAGCCGCGGAACTCGGCATAGAGCTCGAATACAAGCCCGAAAAGACGGCGGAAGAAATGCTTATAGAAAAGCAGGCGGACACCGTGGAAGAGATCGAAAGCCTCGTTCCCCGCGCACCCGTAGTCACGGTAATGGGGCACGTAGACCACGGCAAGACCTCGCTTCTGGACTATATCCGCAAGACCAAGGTTACCGAAGGCGAGGCGGGCGGCATAACCCAGCACATAGGCGCGTATTCCGTTTCGGTAAACGGCAAAAAGATAACCTTCCTCGACACCCCGGGGCACGAGGCGTTCACGGCGATGCGTGCGCGCGGCGCCCAGGTAACGGATATCGTCGTGCTCGTCGTGGCGGCGGACGACGGCATAATGCCGCAGACCGTGGAGGCGATAAACCACGCGAAAGCGGCCGAAGTCACCGTGATAGTCGCCGTAAACAAGATGGATAAGACGGGCGCCGACATAAACAGGGTAAAACAGGACCTCACCAATTACGGGCTCGTGCCCGAAGAATGGGGCGGCGACACGATAGTGTGCCCCGTGTCTGCAAAGACGGGCGAGGGCGTGGATAACCTGCTCGAAAACATACTGCTCGTGGCGGAAATGAAGGAACTGCTCGCCAACCCCGAAAGGGAGGCGCGCGGCACCATAATCGAAGCCAAGCTCGACAAGGGCATGGGACCCATGGCAAGCGTGCTCGTCCAGAACGGCACCCTGCACACCGGCGACAATATAATCTCCGGCACCGTCACGGGCCGCGTGCGCGCAATGATAGACGAAAAGGGCAGGCAGGTAAAGGAGGCGGGCCCCTCCACGGCGGTATCCGTGCTCGGCTTCGAAGAAGTCCCCTCCGCGGGCGAACCCATCTATGCCGTATCTCAGGAGCTTATGAAACAGGTAATGGACGAGCGCAAGCGAAAAGAGAGCGAGGCGCGCGTCCGTCAGACCTCCAAGATAACCCTCGACGAGGTGTTCGGCAAGATAGCCGAAGGCAACATGAAGACGCTCAACCTCATCATAAAGGGCGACGTCCAGGGCTCCGCCGAGGCGGTAAAGCAGTCGGTCGTAAAGCTCTCCAACGAGGAAGTTCAGGTAAAGGTCATCCACAGCGGCGCGGGCGCCGTAAACGAATCGGACGTCATGCTCGCGGACAGCTCCAACGCCGTGATCCTCGCGTTCAACGTGCGCCCGGACGCCAAGGCAAAGGCGCTTGCCGAACGCAGCAAGGTGGACGTGCGCACTTACCGCATCATATACGACCTGCTCGACGACGTCGAATCGGCGCTCAAAGGCATGCTCTCGCCCAAGTATCAGGAGATATACATGGGCAAGTGCGAGGTGCGCCAGGTGTTCCGCATAACGGGCGTCGGCAACGTTGCCGGCTGCTACGTCACGGACGGCAAGATAGTCCGCGGCGGCAAACTGCGCATCTACCGCGACGACGTGCTCGTGGTGGAGGGCAACGTAAAACAGCTCAAACGCTTCAAGGACGACGTAAAGGAAGTAAATTACGGCTTCGAATGCGGCTGCGCCATCGAGGGCTTCAACGACATAAAGGTCGGCGACGTGATAGAGTGTTATATAATTCAGGAAATCCCTAAAAAGTAAGCAACATTCTTTTTTAGGCGCTTTCCCTCGGATATGCGTCGCAATACGGTGTCGCGTTTGCGCACGCTCCTTGTCTCGCATCTCCGAGGGTAAACGGCGTGGCTGTTGCGGACAGCGATTTGGATCATTATGAAAAATTTACGACACGACAGATTGTCAAGCGAATTTCAGAAAGCCGTTTACGAGGTCATCTCGCGCAGGCTGCGCGACAGGGCGGACGGGCTTTCCGCGATAATAAGCGTTACGGGCGCGGACGTTGCTCCCGACCTTAAAACCGCAAAGATATACGTCAGCATCTTCGATCCGGACGAGGCAAAAAAGAACGCCTCGTTCGGGATAATAAAGCAGAATGCGGGCTTCATCCGTCACGAGCTTGCCGGCATGCTCCGCATCCGCACCGTGCCCGCGCTCACGTTCATTCCGGACGGCAGCATGGAATACGGCGCGCACATAGACGAAATTTTAGACAAGCTCGGAAAAGAACAGGGCGATGATAAGTGAAAAGCAGGCGGCCGCGGCCGCCGCACAACTCAACAGGGCGCGGAGCGCGGTGATATTCTGTCACGCCCGCCCGGACGGCGACGCGCTCGGCAGCGGCATGGCGCTCTGCCTTGCAATGCGCGGCGCCGGCAAACGGGCCTACCTCTGCTGCGAGGATACCGTGCCGGAAAAGTTCGGCTTTCTGCCCGCCCTTTCGGACGTAAGGCAGTCCGTGCCGGAGGGCGCGTTCGATACTTTTATTGCCGTCGACTGTGCCGATATCTCCCGTCTCGGCTCGCTGGGACAGGCGTTTTCCGGATTCCGCGGCGAAACGGTAAACATCGACCACCACGTCTCCAACACGGGATACGCAAACGTCAACTGCGTGTGCGAATGTTCGGCAACGTGCGAGATTATGCCCGGGATATTCGCCGCCGCAGGGTTTTCCGTAACGCCCGAAATTGCAGACCTTCTTATGCTCGGGCTGATGACGGACAGCGGTTCGTTCACCCATAACGACGTCACCGCCCACACGTTCGAGGTGGCTGCGTGCCTGCGCGCGGCGGGCGCAAACGTCACCGAAATAAATTACCGCATGTTCGCGGTGCAAAAAAAGCAGCGCGCCCTGCTGTTCAGGCGCGCCCTTGCAAATCTGCGCTTCGCGCTCGAAGACAGGCTCGCCTTCCTTTCGGTAAGCGCGCGCGACCTTAAAGAAACGGGCGCCGACCGCAGCATGACGGAGGGCTTTGTCGATTATCCGCTCACGATAGACGGGGTGGAAGTCTCCGTTTCCCTGCTCGAAATGAAGCCCGGACAGTTCAAGGCCTCGCTGCGCAGCAAGGGCAAAGTAAACGTAAACGCCGTGGCGTCGTCGTTCGGCGGCGGCGGGCACGTGCTCGCCAGCGGCTGCATGCTGTTCGGCGAATACGAAGAGGTCGTAGACCGGCTCACTTACGCCGTGTTTCAGCATCTATGACGGGTTTTATAAACGTTGACAAGGCGGCGGGAGTGTCCTCCGCAAGGGAGGTCGCCGTCGTAAAGCGCCTCACGCGCACGCCCTGCGGGCACATGGGCACGCTCGATCCCATGGCAAGCGGCGTGCTGCCCGTGGCGGTAGGCAACGCCGCAAGGCTTTTCGACTATTTTTTGGGCAAGCGCAAGCGTTATATCGCCGAATTTACCTTCGGCGTCCTCACCGACACTCTCGATACCACGGGCGCGGTTACGGCGTCCGGCGGCAGGATCCCCTCCGCAGACGAGATAAGGGCGGCTCTTCCCCGCCTCACGGGCGAATACGATCAGTTCCCGCCCCTTTACAGCGCAAAGAGCGTAGGCGGCGAACGCGGCTACGTCCTTGCCCGCCGGGGCGAAGAATTCACTCTTCCGCCAAAGCGCGTAAGCGTGGGCGGTTTTGAACTGCTGAACGAGGTAACGCACGGCGTGTTCCGCTTTTCGGTGGAGTGCGGCAGCGGCACCTACATCCGCGCGCTTGCGCGCGATCTCGGCAAATTGCTTGGCACATATGCCGTAATGAACGCGCTCGTCCGCACGCAAAGCGGTCCGTTCTTACTGGAAAATTCGGTTAAAACGCAGGATCTTGACTGCGATAACATAGCTGCATCCTTAATCCCCGCAGACTCCGTTCTGCCCCATCCCGCAAAGGTGCTTTCCTGCGGTGAAGAAAAAAAATACCTCAACGGCGTACCCGTAAACTGCGGGCTTGCCGCGGGGCAATACAGGATCTACCGTGCGGACGGCTCATTTTACGGCGTGGGCGAGTCCGACGGAACAATTTTGAAATCGAGGTTAAAATTATGCTGAAGATCATCAACTACAACTCGGACGAATACGATTTTCCCGCGCTCGTCGTGCTCGGCTGTTTCGACGCCGTGCACGTCGGCCATCAGGCGCTGCTCAAAAAGGCAAAACTCAACGCCAAGATAAACGGTCTCGACCTCGGCGTCATGATGTTTGCCCGGGGCAAGGGCGGCAGGCAGGTGTTCACCTTCGAAGAGCGGCTTGCCATGCTCGAACAGTATAACGCCAAATTCGTGCTCAGGATCGATTACGACGACGAGTTCAAAAAGACGTCCGCGCAGGACTTCCTTGCGGCGATAGAGCAGCACGTCAACTTAAAGGGCTACATGAGCGGCAAGGACTTCCGCTTCGGCGCAGGCGCAAAGGGCAAGTCCTCCACGCTCAAAAAGTATGCCGAAGACGAGGACAACGCCGTCTGGTACGAGGCGGTAAAGGACGTGATGCTCGACGGCGAAAAGGTGAGCACCACGCTCATAAAACAGTGCCTGGAAGAGGGCAAGGTCAGCAAGGCCGCAGAGCTGCTTGGCAGACGGTTTTTCCTTAGCGGCGAAGTATGCGAAGGCCACGGCCGCGGCAGACAGCTCGGCTTCCCCACCGCAAACATCGTATATCCTGCAGACAAAGTGCTCGTCGCGCCCGGCGTTTACGGCGTAGAGGCGGAGATAGACGGCGCCGTGTACAAGGGCGTTGCAAACTGCGGCCCTCGTCCCACCTTCGGCGAGGACGCTTACGCCCTGGAAGTTTATTTCGAAGGCCTTTCCGAAGATCTTTACGGCAAGACCGTAACGGTAAGGTTCGTCAATTACATACGCGGCATCCGCAAGTTCGCAACTGCCGAAGAGCTCGCCGCGCAGATAGCAAAGGACGCCGGTTGCATAGGCACTCCCGATGCTCCCGTCGAGGAAGTAACCGAAGAGATTGCCGAGGAAACTCCCGTCGAGGAAGTAACGGAAGAGGTTGCGGAAGAAACTCCCGTCGAGGAAGTAACCGAAGAGGTTGCGGAAGAAACTCCCGTCGAGGAAGTAACGGAAGAGGTTGCGGAAGAAACTCCCGTTGAAGAAGTGGCCGAAGAGGTTGCCGAGAAAACTCCCGTTGAAGAAGTGACCGAAGAGGTTGCGGAAGAAACTCCCGCCGAAGAGGCAACGGAAGAAGTTGCCGAAGAAACTCCCGTCGAAGAAGCAACGGAAGAGGTTGCCGAGGAAACTCCCGTTGAGGAAGTAACGGAAGAGGTTGCGGAAGAAACTCCCGTCGAGGAAGTAACCGAAGAGGTTGCCGAAGAAACTCCCGTTGAAGAAGCAGCGGAAGAGGTTGCCGAGGAAACTCCCGTAGAAGAAGTAACGGAAGAAGTTGCCGAGGAGACTCCCGTTGAAGAAGTTGCCGAGGAAGCTCCCGCAGAGGAAGCAGCGGAAGAGGCTGCCGAGGAAACTCCCGTTGAGGAAGTAACGGAAGAGGTTGCGGAAGAAACTCCCGTTGAAGAAGTGACCGAAGAGGTTGCCGAAGAAACTCCCGTTGAAGAAGCAGCGGAAGAGGTTGCCGAGGAAACTCCCGCCGAAGAGGTAACGGAAGAAGTTGCGGAAGAAACTCCCGTTGAAGAAGTGACCGAAGAGGTTACAGAGGAAACTCCCGTTGAAGAAGTAACCGAAGAAGTTGCCGTTGCGGAGGAATCGGAGGAAGGCGAAGAAGGCGCCGCCGAAGATACGGCTGTCGAAGAGCGTTCCGGCAAGAAAAAGCGCAGAAAGGGGCGCGGCAAGTCCGATCGCAGAAAGGGCAAGAGGTAATTCCGGCTTATGACAAAGTTCGGCCCGAGCGGCAACAGCCGCAGCTTTTACGACATGGGCTACAAGCACACCGAACAGGCGGCAAAGTACGTGAAGGATCTCGGGCTGGACTGCTTCGAATATTCCTTCGGCAGGGGCGTCAACATGACGGAGGCCAAGGCGGTGTCCATCGGTGAAGCGTTTGCCGCGGAGGGCGTAGAGCTCTCCGTGCACGCTCCCTACTTTATCAATTTTGCCAACCCTTCGGACGAGGCGGCTCAAAAGTCTTACGCCTACGTGCTCGAAAGCGCAAAATACTTAAAGCTGTTTGGCGGCAAAAGGCTGGTGTTCCACCCCGCCGCGCAGGGCAAGGCGACGAGGGAGGCCGCCGTCGCGCTTACGGAAGAGCGCTTAAAGGTGCTGCGCGACTACATCTACCTTAACGGGTACGAAGATCTTATTTTCTGCCCCGAGGTAATGGGCAAGCTCGCGCAGATAGGCACTCTGGAAGAGGTGGTGCGCCTGTGCAAGGTCGATCCCGTGTTCACGCCGTGTGTGGACTTCGGGCATCTCAACTCGCGCGAACAGGGCAGCCTTAAAACGGCGGAAGATTACAAGCGCCGCCTCGAATATATGATAGCCGAGCTGGGCTACGAAAGGGTAAAGCACTTCCACGTCCATTTCTCCAAGATAATGTACGGCGGCAAGGGCGAAATAAAGCATCTCACCTTTGCGGACGAAACTTACGGCCCCGAGTTCGGGCCGCTCGCCGTCGCCTTAAAGGAGCTCGGGCTGGAGCCTTATATAGTCAGCGAATCGGACGGCACCCAGGCCGAAGACGCGCGCGCGATGAAAGATATTTACGATAAAGTTTGACATACGCCGCGCGTTTTGTTAAAATAATAAGGGCAATGTGCCGCGTTTACGGCGGCACGGGATAAAAATGTTGACAGAAAGATCACGCAAAATTTTCGATGCCTGCGGTGCGGACAGGCTGTTCGTCACCGCGCCCGATTTAAGGTTTTACCTCACGGGCTTTCCCTGTTCGGACGGCTGCGTCACCGTGGACGAAAACGGCACGGACTTTTATACCGACGCAAGGTATATCGAGGCCGCGTCGGAAGCGCTCAAAGGCAGCGGCATACGCGTTTCCCTCCCGCCGGAGGGCAGGTATATAAAGCTTGCCGAAGGCGCAAAAAAGCTTGCGGTCGCGCTCTCGCGCACTTCCGCGGACGAGTATATCGCCCTCAGCGGAAAGGTCGGCGGCATAACCGACTGCACGCCCGTATTCGACGAGGCGATGGGCGTCAAGGACGGGGACGAGCTCGCCGCCATTAAAAAGGCGTGCGAGATAGCAGACAGGGCATATACCGATATGCTCGGCGTATTCAAGGAGGGTGTCAGCGAAAACGACGCCGCAGCCGAGCTGGAATACCGCATGCGCAGATACGGCGCCTCGGGCACGAGTTTCGAAACCATCATGGCGTTCGGCGAAGGCAGCTCCGTTCCCCATCACGAAACGGGCGCGCGCCGGCTTAAATTCGGCGACGTGATCCTGATCGACTTCGGCTGCAAGTGGGGCGGCTACTGCTCCGACTGCACGCGCACGCTGCTCTTCGGCGACGACAAAAAGCACGAAGATTTCAAAAAGGCGTACGCGGCGGTGCTCAAAGCGCACTTTGCCGCCAAGGAGAACATAACCTGCGGCATGACCGGGCACGAGGCGGACGAAACCGCCCGCTCGGTATTGCGCGAAGCCGGGCTGGACAAGTATTTCACCCACTCGCTGGGGCACGGCATAGGCATAAACATCCACGAATACCCCTATCTTGCGCCGCGGCGCAAAAACGTCTTAAAGGACGGCATGGTCTTTTCCGACGAGCCGGGTGTTTATTTCCGGGGCGACTTCGGCATAAGGATAGAGGACAGCGTAACGCTGCAAAACGGCAGGGTGGAAAGCTTAACGCAAACGGATAAAAAGCTGCTTATTCTGTGAGCGGCGTCGATACAAGAAAACTTTTCAAGGAGAATATTCATATGGCATCAATTCTGGCGGGCGATATCCGCAAAGGCTCAACTTTCGAATACAACGGCAAGGGCGTTTACACCGTTACCGAGTTCCAGCACGTCAAGCCCGGCAAAGGCGCGGCGTTTGTCAGGGCTACGCTCAAAAACGTAGTCACCGGACAGGTGCTTTCGGACGTCACCTTCAACCCCACCGCCAAGCTCGAAACGGCTCAGGTGGAAACGCGCAAGATGACCTATTCCCATACCGTCGGCGAGTTCTATTAGTGCATGGATCCAGACAGCTTCGAGATGATCACCCTCAATTTGAGCCAGGTCGAAGAAGCACTTAAATACATCAAGGAAAACGACATGGTCACCATGAAGTTTTTAAGCGGCACGGCGTTCTCGGTAGAGCCCGAAAACTTCGTCGAACTCAAGATAATAGAGTGCGAGCCGGGCGTAAAGGGCAACACCGCCACCAACGCCATGAAGAACGCCAAGGTGGAGACGGGCGCCACCATAAAGGTACCTATGTTCGTCGAAGAGGGCGAAACCATCCGCATCGACACCCGCACGGGCGAATATATGTCCCGCGTAGGCAAGTAATTCATGAAGGCGGTCATCCAAAGGGTGGGGCGAACGGCGCTCTCCGTCGAAGGGCGGCTCGTATCGGAGATACCTTTCGGGCTGGCCGTATATCTCGGCGTGCAGTGCGGCGATACCGACGCCATGCCCGCCGCAATGGCAAAAAAGCTCGCGGCCATGCGCATCTTCGAAGACGCCGCAGGGAAAATGAACCTCTCGGTAAAGGACGTCGGCGGGCAGGTGCTGCTCATATCGCAGTTCACGCTCTGCGGCGACTGTTCGCACGGCAACCGTCCGAGCTTTACGCTTGCCGAACGTCCCGAACGCGCAAAGGCGCTGTACGAACGCACCGCGGAAGAACTTGCCGCGCTGGGCGTTACGGTAAAAACGGGCGTATTCGGCGCGGATATGAAGATAGAGCAGTTCAACGACGGGCCCGTCACCATCATCTACGAAATATAGTCAGGGCAGGGCGGCAAACGCCCTGCCTTTTAACGCAAAAGGTCAAGTTATGCGCATAAAATATC
>CALVLW010000052.1 GCA_944341315.1 uncultured Clostridia bacterium | reverse complement strand
ATATTGGTGCTCTCGAGGTTGGTGCCCGTTGCACCGTCAAGGCTGAAGTGTACGAACAGCACCTCGCCGATAAGGTTGTTTCTTGCGGAAAGGTCAAGATAAACCTTCCAGCCTCCGGCATCAGCTTCCACAAGAATAGTTGCATTATCGCCTTCATAAGTAAGCTGCGTGCCGTTCCAGTCCGTACTTACGGAACCGGACGAAGCATCACCGTTATTAAGAAGTTCCGCAAACATATCCGCCTTAAGATAAGGAATAATCGTTTCTTCCGTAAACTTATCGCTGTAAGTACCGTTTATTACAAGATAAGGTTTTTCGTTCTTGGTTTCGAGCGTTACGCCGGTGATCTCTACGGCCTCGTTCACGCCGCGAAGCACTATACCGCCCCACATGCCCTTGCCCACATAGTAAACGGCGGTATCATCGGAATTTGCAACACGGAGAGCGCCGTTATTTTCTATAAGACCTACGGATATTGTTTCAAGATTGTCGTTCTGGCATCCCGCATTAAGCAGATTGCCTTCAGCTTCCTTATGCACAACAGTATTATCGGTAACGGATTCAACTATCCTGAAATGGAAGTATCCGTCTGCATTGAGCGCATATCCGCCAAGATTTACGACTACGGTGTACTGACCGTTTTCATCGATTGCTCCAAAGAACTCATGTATGCCGTTCAGTTCGACATCGATGCAGGCCGCCTTACCGGCATACTTGTTTTTATCTACAGTACCCTTGAACGTTACCACCGCATTGCCTTCGTCATCGACAGAAGCTTCCATGGTGTATTCATTCATGAAATAATTCTGATAAAGGGCTTTGAGCATATTGCCGTTGCCGCCGTCATAAGTGGCAAAACTGAACGCATAAGCACCGTTTACAAGAACCTGTTCAGTATCGACAAAATTGTCCACGTCGGCATAATCGTCTATGGGGATTTCCTGAGTCTCCTCACGCTCGCCGTCGCTTGCTACAAACTTGATGTCAAACCATGCACCTATATAAGAGGGATCTTCTTCGCCCTTTGCCGTCAGCTTCCTCATATCGAATTTAAGTTCGAAAGGATCGCCGCGCTTTGTGCCTTCGCCGCCGACAACATCACCGGTAAGTTCAATATTTTTATTTCCCTCATAGAGGAACAGATACGCCTCCGTCGCGGCATTGAATGTGCCCTCTATGACGAGATAAGGTACAAGCTCGTCGCCAACCTGTTCGTTCCTGTATTCTACATGAGTGAGTTTAAGAAGGCCTGCCCTGTACTGCGCTTCATAAGTCTGGCTGGTAACGTTATCAGCCGCGATCTTGGTTGCGCCGTTCGTCCAACCGGTAAAGGTATAATCGCCCTCTTCGCCCCTCGTCCACATATCGGCAGTGGGCAGAGCTATGTCGGCGGTTATCTCCGAATAAGAGAAGGTTATAACGCCGTCCTCATCTTGAGCAACATTATGAAGTTCGGTATTCGTTTTAAGACCTTCAAGATAATCCGTGTCGAGCGTGCCGCCGGCGGGATCGATGGTGATGAGCACCTCTACCGCTTTGTCAAGCTGAACGGGCGCGGACTCCTTGCCCATGAACTTGACGGAGAAGGACGTGTCGCCCAGTGCGAACGCGTTGCCGTTTTCGTAAACGACGGTGTAGTTGGTAACGGCTTCCGTTTTGCCGGAACCTGCGTACTTGACGTTTACCACCATGCCCGCGGGATCGAGAGTCTGACCTTCGTAATAGGTCATCGTGGTGGGTTTGGTGGCAACGGTCACCGATTCCACGGTGTCTTCCGTTTCCACCTTTATGGTGGTCTCGCCGCGGATTATAACGTTATATTTGCCGCTGCTGTCCGAAGAGACCGTTCTGTCGTTGACGCGGACGGCGGAAACTTCGTAACCCTTGTCGGGCTCTACGGTAAAGCTTACCGACTCGCCCTCCTTCATCTCGGAAGGAAGCTCGTCGCTGCCGTCTACGGTGACGGTGGCGTTTTCGCTTACTTCCCACTTTATGGCGTACTTAGTGCCCTTGTCGCCGCACGCCGCCAGACAAACGCCGAGGACGAGGGTAACGGCAAGCACCGCAAGCCATAACAACCTTTTCTTTGCCATAAGATCCTCCTTAATATGTTTTTCGTACACGAAGGTACTTCGTACATATTCATTTTAGCTCATGCGCGCCGCCAAAACAATGAACACTTTTCGTATTTGGTATAAAAGTAAACGCCCCGCGATTATGGTAGTAATTTTCAACCCGTGCAAACGCCTTTCACGCCGCGCGGCGGCGGGCAAGATCGCCGCCGCGCGAAAAAACAATTCCGGCGCGCCTTTCGGCGCGCCGGAATCGTCTGTTTAATAAGGAGAAAACTGCGAATATTCTGCGTTTACGATATTATTATAAACCGCGCCGCCGGAAAATTCAATAGACGGTTTTCGCATTAGTCGCAACCTTAGACTTTTTTTTGCAACGTTCTAAACTTTTACCGCGGCGCGCACAAAAGTCAAAGTCAGACTATGCGGCAAAATGTTATAAAAATGACCGCAAAAAAGCAAACCGACCTCTTGCGCGGCGGGGGAAACGTTATATAATCGTTTTATAAAATCTTTTACAGGGAGGTATAAATGGCAAAGAAAAATTTAAGGCTTGCCGTGTGCTGCGTTCTGGGCGCGGCAACGGCGACGTGCGCGGCCGTCGGGCTTGCGGCGTGCGCGACCGAAGATACGTGGGACGTTTCCGCGGACGGCGGCTCCGTTAGCGCCGTGCTGGAAGAAAAGGACGGCGGGCTGCTGCTTAAAATAAGCGGCAGCGGCAAGATGCGCGACTTTGAAAAGGGCGGCGCGCCGTGGAGCGACAGGAGCGGCGAGATAACCGCCGTTACCGTGGCAAACGGCGTGGAGAGCATAGGCGCCAACGCGTTCGGGGGCATAACGGGCGCGGACTACGTTATACTGCCCTCTTCTATAAAAAGCGCGGGCGAGGACTTCGAAGGCGGCGTAAAGATCTTCGCGATGAGCGGCGACATAGATTTTGCCGGCGGCGCGCCCGAAGAGCTTTATATCTACACCGAGGAAACCATTCAGACCAACGACAGGTTCTGGCAGTCGGACAAGAGCTCCGGCGACATAATAGCCGACGGCGAAGACCTCTCCTCCGATCAGGACGGCAAATATTGGAAGTACGTGAGCGCCGACAGCGACGAGGCGATGGTATATGAAAAGCTGAAGGTGCTGTTTATCGGCAACAGCTTTACTTACCGCAACGGCATAGCGGAGTTCAGCAGCGGCGTGCCCGGGCTGTTCGACGGCGTTGCCGAAGACCTCGGCTTTGCGGTGGAGACCTATTCGATAACCGGCCCCGGCTGGTATCTGGAAAACCACGCCAAGGCCACCGACACCTGCGGCAGGCAGGTGGACAAGCTGCTGAACGCCTGCGACGACTTCGATTATATAGTGCTGCAGGACCAGAGCACCTGCTCTTACCGCGAAAACTCGCGCTTTATCAACGGCGTAAACCTTATGCAGAGCAAGATAAACAGCACGCAGACGCACGCAAAGGTATATCTTTATTCCACGTGGGGTTCGCCGTATTCCGCGAGCGAAGACGGCACCACCATCGCCGAAATGGAGCTGAAGATACGCAACGCTTACGACGCGGCGGCGGAGCAGTTCGGCCTTGAAGTAACGCACGTAGGCGCGGCGTTCACCGACGCTTATTACAACGACGAAATATATCTGTGGGACACCGACAACCGCCATCAGGGCTTTGCGGGCGCTTACCTCAGCGCGTGCACCCACGTTGCGAGCATGCTGGGCGCGGACGTAAGGCAGACGGCGTTCACGGGCGAAGGCACGTTCCGTTCCCCCGACGGCAGAAGCGAATATACCGTGCCCGCGCTCGACGGCAAAACGCTTTCCGCCCTGCGCGAAGCGGCGTATAAGGCGGGCAATGGCGAGCTCGTTACCGTAGAAGACGGACAGCAGCCGCCCTCCGACGAGGACGACGGCCAAGAAGGCGTGCTGCGCATTGCCGGCTGGGGCAGGTTCATCGAGGAGGACAGGTTCGACCTGCTCGTTGAAGATTTCAAGGCGTGGTGCGACGAAACCGGCGTGGAATATACCGAGATCACCGGCACTTATTACGAGGGCGCAACGCAGTCGTCCCCCTGCTATTTCATAGCCGATTACACGGCGCAGATATTAAAGGACGGCGGCGCCGACGTAGTGCTGCCCTGCGCGACCAACTTCAACGCCAATCAGGCGGCAATGGCGGCAAAAGAATTCGTGCCCATAGACGTTTACGGACAAAAAGACAGGCAGGTGGGCGTGATAACCGACCTCGGCATATGCGACAGCTTTACCGAATATATAGTCACCGACCGCGCCGCGACCATTCTGGAAACGGCGGACGCGGGCCAGGGCGGACAGGGCGACGCCGAACGGGAGGGCGTGCTGCGCATCGCCTGCTGGGGCAGGTTCATGGACGAGGGCATGTTCAACGCGCTCGTGGCGGGCTTTGAAAGCTGGCTTAAAGAAAACGGTACGGAATATAACGATATAATCGGCACTTATTACGCCGACGATAATTATTATCTGATAAACGATCTCGTAAAAAAGATATCCGAAGACGGCGGTACGGACGCGGTGCTGCCCTGCGCCACGAATTTTAACGACAACCAGACGGACAAACTCGTCGTTGCCGAAAAGTTCCAGCCGATAGAAGTCGCCGGGCAGACGAACAGACAGGTGGGCGTTATGGACGAAGAGGACGGGCTTACGCAGAAATTCCTTGAATACGTTCAGACGGACGGGGCGAAGGCCATAATGCTCGGACAGGCTTAAAAAACGCGTTATTTGCGGCATATATGCCGTGCAACAGATATCCCCTGCGGAAAATTCCGCAGGGGATATCTTTTTTATATAAGGCTTGCGCCGTTTAAGGAGGCTTTATTAATTCTGCCCTTCGGCGGGAGCCGCGGGCTCTTCCCCGCCCGACTTTTTAATTGCCTTGCGCACCGCGAACACGCCCCATACGGCAAGTCCGGCAGCCACGGCAACGTCCACGCATATCAGCACTATCTGCCATACGGGCAGTTTGTAAACCCAGACGACGTCGGCGCCGAATCCGTTCATGGCGTTGCTGCGCGAAACGGTGTAAAGTATGTTGCGCACGGCGTTGCGCATGCAGGTGACCTGCGTTGCGGTGTATTCCTTGGAGGGCTGTATATCCTGGCACAGGTTCAGGTCGCCGCCCGCCCTTATCATCTGGTCGGCGGGCATATACGTGGCGTTGGTGTTGAAGTCGGTTATCACCATGCCCTTAAAGCCCCACTCTTCGCGCAACAGCGAGGTAAGAAGGCGATAATCGCCGCCCGCCCAGGTGCTGCCTATGCGGTTGAAGGAACTCATCATGGCGTTGGCGCCGCCCTCCTTTACCGCTATCTCGAAGGGACGGAAGTATATCTCCCTCATCGCCTGTTCGTTGGCCCAGGTGAGCACGCCCTCGCGGTTGGTCTCCTGGTCGTTGAGCGCAAAGTGCTTCATATAGCAGTAAGTGCCCTTTTCCGCCGCGCCGCTTATCACGCTTGCCGCCATCTTGCCGGAGAGCAGCGGATCTTCGGAATAATATTCCCAATTCCTGCCGGAGAACGGGCTGCGGTGGATGTTTGCGGCGGGCGCGTACCAGCCGCTGTAAGGCCTCTGCCCTTCGCCGCGCTCGTTGCCCACGAGTCCTTCGCTGCCCACCATCCTGCCCATGCGGTGGGCAAGGTCGGTGTCAAAGCTTGCGCCCAGCAGCGTTTCGCTGGCGTAATAGCAGGTGTCGTACACCGTCTTTATGGAAGTCGCCTCCATAAAGATGACGAATCCCGAAGGGCCGTCCGCGTCGGTCGTCTTGGGCTTGTCTATGCCCTCGAGCGCCATCGTGTTGAAGCCGCCCGTGCCTATCAGCAGCGACATTTCGTTCAGCGAGATCTGGTCGAGCAGCTCGTTCCACAGCCTTTCGCCCTCGCCGCCGTCGTCGTATTCCAGCTCGCGCAGCTGATAGAGCTTTACCGTGGTCTCCTCGCGCGAGAGGGCGCGGTCGGCATATTCCGGCATCTCGTCCGAATACCAGGGCTGTTCGGGGGAGTCGTCCTTTTCGTAGCCCAGCCCGCGCAGGAACGACGCGGTCTTTTCCCTTATCTTAGTGGCGCCGGAGGTGGGGAAAGTGCCCGCAAAATCCGCGCGCGAGAGCTGCGTTACGTAATCTTCGCTCATCTCTTCGTTGGATTCTTCGAACAGGTTGGTCACCTCGTTGCCGGTGGCCGAGTCGGTTTCGAGCTTTTCGGCGCTCTCCACGTTATATATATACTCTATGCCCGAGCTTTCGTGCGAGTTGTGCCTTATGCTTATGCCGTATTCGCCCGCCTCGAGGATATATCCGCGATAATCGGGATCGGTCTCGTTCAGGCCGTAGCAGTCGTAAGACGCCATGTCGCGCACTTTGAGTTCGAGGGTGTAATCTTTGTCGTCGCCCGGCTGCAGCAGCCCGGTCTTTACGAACGCGCCGAGCGTGACGTGCGCCTTTTCTATGCCGCCCTCGTAATAGGGAGGCGTGTAATAAAGCTGCACCACGTCCCTGCCGGCAACGTCGCCGCCGTTCTTTACGTTCACGGTAACGGATATCGTGTCGTCCGCGTCTATCGCCGCGCCGTCCGCCGCGGGTTCGCCGTTTATAAGCATCTCCCCCGCCGTCCATTCGAAGTCGGTGTAAGAGAGGCCGTAACCGAAGGGGAACACCACGTTCCGTTCGTACCATTCGTCGCGCGTGTTCTCCGGTTCGGTGATATAGCGCGTTTCGTAATAACGGTAACCCACGTATATGCCCTCTTCGTAATAAACGAAGTGCTCGCCCGAGGCGGTGCCCTGTTCGGAACTGCCGTAACGGTATTCGTTGCCGGCGCCGTCGTTATCGGAAAAGTTCATATAGGAGGGATCTTTGGTGAAATCGCGCGAGTAAATATCCACCAGCCTGCCGGAGGGGTTCACCTCGCCCGAGAGCACCTTGCCGAGCGCCTTGGCACCCGTCATTCCGGGGTAAGACAGCCACAGCGCGCCCTTTAACTGCGCGTGATAGTTTTCGTCCTCCGCATCGGTGAGAAAGCCGAGTTCCATGGGCGAGGCGCAGTTTATTATCAGCACGACGTCTTCGAACTGCGAGCAGGCGAAATCGAGCATGTCCTCTTCGTTTTCGTCAAGTTCGAGGTAGTGCCCCGTCGAGCGCGACGGGAGGTCGAAGCCCTCGCCGCCTATGGGCGATATAACGACGAGCGCGACGTCGGTGTAATCTTTAAGGCTGTCCTTAAAGTCTGCGGAATAATTCTTTACGGGAGTTTCGCCCGTGGAAAAGCTCTCCAGAATGGTGCCGTTCATGCCGGGCGATTCCGGCCTGCCGCCGCCGGAGAGCGAATCGTTTTCGAAAAACGCCTTAGCCTGCGGGTTATATTCTATCTCCGCCGCGTCCAGCGCCTGATAAAGCGTTACCGCCTTGGATATGTCGGTGGCGCCCGTGCCGCTGCCGCTGCCGCCGTAAACGAGGTCCACTGAGTTCTTGCCGAACACCGTGACCTTTGCACCGTCCGCAAGCGGAAGGACGTCGCCCTCGTTTTTGAGCAGCACCATGCCCGATTCCACTATCTCTTCGTTGAGCGCGTTGGCCTTTTCCAGCACGCCCGCCTTGGTGTCCATGCCCTCGTCGGGCTTGAAGTATTCATACTGCGAGGGATCGCCGCTGACCACCGTCATGCGCTCGCCGCCGAACACCATGTTCAGCGTGTTGCGCACGAGCAGCACCTGCGTGCACACGAGCGACGCAACGAGCAGGAACACGAGCACCGCGGCGGTAGTTATCAGCCACGCCTTTGCGCCCCGCCACAGAGTCCTGAAAATTTTCATCTCTTATCTCCTGATTGTAATAAGCGGGCGCCTCCGGAGCCGCGGAGGCGCCCGCCCGACTTTTAGCTTTGCTTGTCAGCTCCTTTTTTCCACGTAGCCGACGCGTTCGAGAATGAATATCTCGTCGCCGTCCTTTTCGTAATCTTCCGGCCAGCCGCCCAGCCAATAATCCTTGGGCTGAGCGTTTTCGCCCGAACCTATGGTGGTGTAGCCTATCTCGCTGTCCGCCTCTATCTTGATGCAGTCGATGCCGGGGCCGCCCGTAGGATCGTTATTGCCCGCCCAATAATTATTTTTGTGCAGGATAAGCTCTATCGTGTTCTGCGTGCGCACGGGCCTGTCGATTATCACTTCGCCCGTGTCGGGATCTTTGAGCGAGTCGTCGCCCGTGACCTCGTTTGCAAGCAGGTCTATCTTGGTGCTTATCTCGTAGTCGGCAAATTCACCGTAAGAGTTCACTTCGCCCGTGACGGTGAACGGCTCGTAATCGAGTTCCACCCCGTTGACCTTTATGGTGAGTATCTCGGGATCGAATGTCATGTCGCCGTGCTCGGAGCCGAGGCGCAGTATGAGCGTGGCGTCCTCCACCGCCTGAGAAGATTCGAAGGTGAACGTAAAGCTCGTGCCGTCGCCGTTGAAGAAGCCCACGAAGTAACCCGCGTTATAGGGCTGTCCCTTTGAATCCGTCTTGTTGAGCGTATCCTTTGCCGCCTGCGGAATATTGTTGTCGGTCGCGCCCTGTATGGCGCCGTCCTGCTGGCCGCCGCCCGACATGCCCACGCCGTAGAAGTCGTCGAGGTTCATCGCCTCGGCCTCGAGTATCCACAGGCCGCTCTGCGCCGCCGCGCCGCCCGAGAAGTTTGCGGTGAGCGTTATGTCGTACTCCACCTCGAAGGTGTATTCGGCGGAAGTCGACAGAATGGTCTGCCCCTCCGTCCAATTTACAAAGGTCTGTCCCTCGGGCACGGTGGCGGTAACGGTGACCTCGGTTCCCGCTTCGAATTCGCCGGAAGTTTCTCCGTCCGAAAGGGTGCCGCCCACCACCGTTACCTTAAAGGTGTCCGCGTCGTTCTTGTCGCCGTCCCCGCACCCGACGGCAAAAACCGTCGGGACGAGAACGAGTGCGAGTGCCGTTATTATAGTACTTACCGTCTTTTTCATTCAGTCATCCTCTTTTTATTCGTTGACGTATTTATATTCGTGCACGACTATGGTTATTTCGGCCTCGGTCTGCGTGTAGCCTGCCGCCGTTACCGTTACCGTGAACTTATAGGTGCCCGGTTCCGCTATCTTGCCGGAGAGCTTGCCCGTAGCCGCGTCCAGAGCGACGCCTTCGGGCAGGGTGCTGCCCTGCTTTAAGGCAAACGTCATGCCGGTAAGGTCGCCGTCCGCCACGAACAGGTCGAGCTGCCGTTCGAAGTCGAGCTGCTTATAGATGTTTATCGTGCGCGAGTTGAGGAACATGCGCCCCGTGATATCCAGCGTGAACTCCGCCTCGGTGGGTATCCACGTGTCGTTGCCCGCCACGGACGCCACCACCGTGAACTTGTGCCCCTGAACGGGAACTTCGGGCCTGCCGGCTATCTGGCCGTTGCTGTTCATCGTGAGCCCCTCGGGCAGCGTGCTGCCCTCTTTGAGCTCGTAGACCATGCGCACTTCCGAAGTGCTGTTTACGGTGGCAGTCGCCACGCTTGCGGTGTATTCGTCGCCGCATATTGCCGTCGTAAGCGCGCCGCCCGTGTATTCAACGGCAAGGCTTTCGCCCTCCGCCTGCAATATCAGCGATATAGTGGCGGTAGCGGGAGCAAAGTTGTAAGCGTACCTCGTCGTGGTGTCGGTGGCCTTTACCTGTATCTGATAAAGTCCCGATTCGCCCGTGGGCGTGCCCGTAAGCGTGCCGTCCGCGTTAAGCGTGAGCCCTGCGGGAAGGCTGCCGCCGACCAGCTCGTAAGTTATGCCGTCCGTCTTGCCGGGTGCAACGGCCGTTGCCACGGTGGCGGAAGATGCCGCATCCTTGGTGACGGTTATGCGCTGATCGGCGTATTCGAGCGGAATATCCTTTACGGGATTGC
>CALVLW010000051.1 GCA_944341315.1 uncultured Clostridia bacterium | reverse complement strand
GAACGCCCGAAAAATCGTAGCTGCCGTTCACCCGCCAGCCGTTGAGCACGCCTATCTTTATCGCCCCTTCGGGGCAGCCGAACGAACACTTTACGCAGCCCACGCAGTGCCCGCCGAACACCGGTTTCCCGTTTGCCATGGTGATGTTCTTTTGCGGGCAGCCGCGCGCGCACTTGCCGCAGCCCGTGCAGTCCTTGGTCGCCTTAAAGCCCCTGCCTACCGTATGCATTGCCGGGTGTTCGATGCGCAATATAAAGGATACGAGCCGCTTGAACGGCCCCTTTTTCAGCTTTTTTACCCTGCCTTCGAGCATCTCGCGAGATTCAAAGGGTATGCGCCGCCGCGCCGCCTGCCACATGCGCGCCGCCATTCCGTCCGAATGACGGAAGATCATGTTATAAGGCATCACGTAGTGATATTCCCCGCACACCTTGTAGCCTTTTTTGCGCAGCAGATCGTATATATGCGCGCACGAACCGTCGTTGAGTTTAAGCGGCTCGCCCGAAGTTTTAACAAAATACACCAGCGTTTTGCCCGCGCTCTCCGGCAGCCTTTTTATAAAGTCGCACACTGGCTGCGGCGCGTTGAAGGCGTGCACCGGATAGCCTATCACCATTCTGTCGAAGGCGTTGGGATCGCGCACCTCGCAATCCTTGCCGATATGCACATATTTGCATTCGACGCCCGCTCTCGTCCACTCGTCCATAACGGCGCGGCAAACCTTTTCGGTATTGCCCGTGCCGGAAAAAACGTTAAAAACCGCCCTCACTCCTTATCCTCCGCCTCGGCATGCGCCCTGCCGTCCTTGTCGAACCCGTAAACGTAGTTTTCCTCGCGGCCGTGGCTATCATACCACACCTGCGCATAATAGGGCGATTTTTTTGCCAACTTGTCGTATATCCACGGCTGCGGCTGACAGAACGGGCACCAATGCCCGCCTTTGAGCACCGTGTAAGGCGCCGCGGTAAAGGTGTGCCCCTCGCCGCACTGCCACAGCAGCTTGGAATAAGCGCCCCCGTATTCCTTTGAAAGGCACTTGCCGCCGCGGTATTCCGCTGCGCCGCGCATATCGTCGAGCGACCACTCCTCCTGCGGCTTGCTTTCGTCGTAGCCGTGGCATAGCAGCTTATCCCTGCACGCTTTCAGCGGCTGCTCTTCGCGCGCGCCGTGCGCCGCCGCGTCCTCAACCTTGAACGCGTCCCACTTTTTCGCAAGCGAAAGCGCCTGCTCCATGCCGCCGTAAGCAGCCGTTACTTTGGCTATATCCCCGTCCCTTATCCATCTTGCGGGCGCGTTTTCGTCCCTTGCCAGCCTGTCGAAAAGCAGGCGCTTTATCAAAAACGAGGGCACCGCCTTTGCAAGTCTGAAAAAGCGGTAGCGTTCGCCCACGCCCTTCCAGAAGTCCTGCACGCTCTCGCTCTGATAATGGAACATGCGTTGCAGCGTATCCTCGGCATACCACAGCCCGTGAAAGTTGCGCGTCTGGCACATGTCGGGCGTAAAGTAAGCCTTGGGCGAACCGCCCATCAGGGAAAAACCGTTAAAGAACGTGTCGTAACCGGTGCACCTGTTGGCGGCGCCGCCCGTTATGTCGTAGACCTTGTTCCAGAACCCGCCGGCTGCGCCCTCGTGTTCGGCAACTACTATGTTTTTTATCAGCCTGCCGCTGTCGCGCGCCGTCACCCACTCGAGCGGGCCGTTGAGCGTGGTGTGATAGAGCAGCCCGTCGCTTATGTTGGAAAAGACTATCCCGTCGTAAAGCATCGCCGTCTGCCGCAGCACGGCACGGTTCTTTACTTCGCTCTCCAGAACGTAACGTTCGGCTATCAGCTTGTGCATGGCGTAATAGTCGAACACAGAAGGCAGCAGCGGATCGCCCGGCCTGCCCCACGGATGCGCGAGCGTGCGGTTGCCGTAAAGCGCGACGGTGGAAGTGTGTATAAATTTTGCCTGCACGGGCATCGCGGCCACGGCGTCGGCAAGGCGCATCGTGCCCAGCTGGTTGCACAGATAGCTCGCGCGCGGATCTTTGTCGGAGGCGGGCGGGATGACCGCCGCCATGTTTATCACGAGGTCGGCGTTCTCCACCAGCTTTGCGCACGCGGCGGCGTCCGAAAGCCAGCCGCGCACTATGCCGAGCCTGTCGCCGTAACGCGCAGAAAGCCTGCGTGCAAGTTTGTCGTTTTTGCGCTTGGGCGTAAGCAGCACCCGCACCTGCTCCACAAAGCCGAGCTCCATCACCTGTAAAAGCGCCTCGGCACCCATGTTGCCGCTGACGCCGGTCATTGCAATTTTCATTATTCTCCTCACCGTAAAAACACAGTACGGTTATATTATAGCACCGCGCAACGCAAAAGACAAACGATGTAAACATACAAATTTCCGCCGTGCATGCGCGGACGCGGGCAAAAAATCAACGCAGGCGCATATGCGCACGCCCCATAAACCGGCGCCGCGCGCGTGCGTCGGCGCGCACATATGGCAAAAACAACGCCGTTTTATAAAGGTGCGGCGGCAGGCCTAAGCCTGCCGCCGCACCTTATTGCACATACGAATCTTGTGTGGGCGTAAAATAATTCCGGACGACGCGGAAACTTTGCCGCATCGCAGGGCGTGCGTAAGGTTTTGCGATCAACCGAAGCGGCCGTTTATATAATCGTCCGTCTTCTTGTTCCTGGGATTGCCGAATATCGTCTTGGTATCGTCCATCTCTATCATCTCGCCGAGCAGGAAGTAAGCCGTTTTGTCGGCTATGCGGAACGCCTGCTGCATGTTGTGCGTTACCATGACTATGGTTATCCTGTCTTTAAGCTGCAGGCACAGCTCCTCTATCTTGCCCGTGGAGATGGGATCGAGCGCCGAAGTGGGTTCGTCCATCAGCAGTATCTGCGGTTCGACGGCGAGAGCGCGCGCTATGCACAGCCTCTGCTGCTGGCCGCCCGAAAGGCCGAGCGCAGACTTGCCCAGGCGGTCTTTGAGTTCGTCCCACATAGCGGCGCCGCGCAGCGACGTTTCCACTATGCCGTCGAGCACCGACTTGGAGCGGATGCCGAAGGTGCGGGGGCCGTAAGCTATGTTGTCGTAAACGCTCATCGCGAGCGGGTTGGGGCGCTGGAACACCATGCCCACGTTCTTCCTGAGTCTGGCAAGGTCGGTCTTCCTTTCGTAGATATTGGTGTCGCCTATCTTTATCTCGCCCGTTATCTTGCACCCCTCCACCAAATCGTTCATACGGTTGAGCGACTTTATCAGCGTGGATTTGCCGCAGCCCGAAGGGCCGATGAAGGCGGTTATCTTTTTTTCCGGGATGTCCATGTTGATGTTTTTAAGCGCCTGGAAGCTCCCGTAAAAAAGATTCATGTCCCTGATAGAAACGGCTATGCCGTTCTCTATGTTGAAACCGTCAATTTTCTGCATCTTTGACCTCTTTTCTCCTGAGTTTGTCTATAAGTTTTGCAATCGCGCCCTTTTTGTTTGCCGCCTTGTCGTTAAAGTAATTTTCCAGCAGCATTATGATTATGTTCAGCAGCAGCACTATGATTATTAGCACGGCGCCCGCCGCGTGCGCGAGATACTTGGTATCCAGCCCCTCGCTCTGCAGCTGGAACATGAACACCGCAAACGTGCTGCCCGAGTCGAGCAGGCTCGTGGGCATGAGGAAATTGGAGCCGGCGGTGTAAATAAGCGCGGCGCTTTCGCCCACGATGCGGCCGATGGAGAGTATTATCGCCGTTATTATGCCGGGCAGCGCCTGCGGGAGCACCACCATGAATATGGTGCGCACCTTTCCCGCGCCCAGCGCCAGCGAAGCCTCGCGCATGCTGTCGGGCACCTCCGAAAGGCTTTGTTCCGTGGAACGGATTATCGTTGGCAGGATCATCAGCACCAGCGTGAACGCGCCCGCAAGGATGCACGCGCCGCCGAACAGCTTTGCAAAAAAGATGTAGCCGAACAGACCGAACAGAATGGAGGGCACGCCCGCGAGCGTGTCGATGAACAGCCTGAGCGTGTTTACCAGCTTGCTGCCGCGTTTGGAGTATTCGTTAAGGTATATTGCCGCGCCTATGCCGAGCGGCAGCGCCACGGCAAGCGCGATGAGTATCAGATACACGGTGGTGGCAAAGGCCGGCGCGAGCGTCGGATGCGAGTTGGTGCTCCTGCCGAACAGGTTTTCCGCGCTTATCTCCGGCAGGCCTATCACCAGCACGTACACCACTATCGACAAAAGCGCGACGGCAACGAGCGCCGCTATCACGTAGCTCACTATGCGCAGCGCGTCCTGCAGGGTGCCCGTGCGCTTATAGTTGGGCGCGGTGTGTTCGATGTCGCTCTCCTTTATCTTTCGCGTGAACACGCTGTTGCCCGCCACGGCGTTGTTGCGCTTTACCATCCACAGGGCAAGGTTTATTATAAGTATGAATATCAGCAGCACGAAGCCTATCGCGATAAGCGCCTGCCTTTGCAGGCCGGAAGATTCGCCGAACTCCTGCGCTATCTTGGAGGTGAGCGAACTTATCGGCATTATAAAGTCTATCGGATAGGTCACCGAGCCGCCCAAAAGGAACTGCACCGCCATCGTTTCGCCCACGGCACGGCCTATGCCCAGGATTATGGCGGCAAGTATGCCGTTCTTGGCGGCGGGCACCATCACCTTGAACACCGTCTGGTTCTTGGTGTTGCCCAGCGCGAGCGAACCCTCGTAATACTGCGCGGGAACGCTTTCCAGGCTGTTTTTGGTTATAGAGGCTATCGTGGGCAGGATCATTATGCTGAGTATGATCGTGCTCAGCAGTATGCCGTAACCGAACGTCCTGCCGGAGAGGTCTTCGATTATCGGCTTGATCATCTCGAAACCGAAGTACGCATATACGATGGAGGGTATGCCCGCAAGCAGGTTCACCATCTGCGTATATATCTTTTTTATCTTTTTGGGGCAGTAATATACGATGAATATCGCGGTGAAGACCGCCAGCACAGAGCCTATCGCCACGGAGAGCACCGTTAAAACGATGCTGGTGAGTATCATCGGCAGTATGCCGTAACTGCCCGCGTCCGGATTCCATTCGGAGCCGAACAGGAACTTGAAAAAGCCTATCTCGCGGAAGGCGGGAACGCTTTCCGCCAGCATAAAGAAGATTATCGCAAAAACCGCCAAAATCGAAAATGCCGCAAAGGCGATAAACACCACCTTTGCGATATTTTCCTTGGTAAACGCGGCTGCAATATACTCCCTGAAAGAGGGCTTTGCGTTCTCTTTGGTCGTTATCTCAGCCATCTTGCTACCCGTTTATCACTTCCTGCTGTCGGCCGTAACCACCTGGCCGTTGGCTTCGATTATGGCTGCGCCCTCTTCGCTGAAGATGAAATCTATGAACGCGCTCACGCGCTCGTCGAGCCCCTTTTCGGTATTGTAAAGGATGTTGAAGGGACGGGACAGCGTGTAAGTGCCGTTGGCAACGTTGTCGGTGGTGGGCGCCACGGCCGTGCCTTCGTCGCTCTCCTTATACTTTACGCCCTTTATCGTATTGTTGCCCGCAAGCGCTTCGAGCGAGCAGTAACCCATAACGTTATCGGAGGCGGCAACGTTCTCTATAACGGCGTCCTGCGAAGAAAGTTCGGGCTGGCCGGAATAGATGCTTTCGAGGTCGATTATGTCCATAAAGGCTTCGCGCGTGCCGGAGCTCGAGTCCCTCGAAACGGCGTCGGTGACGTCGCCGATGGCGGTGTGCGCGGAATAGAGGTCGAACACCTGCTGTTTGGTAACTTCTTCGAGCGTGCAGTCCGCGCTTACGATGAGCGCGATGCCGTCGGTGGCTATCTGTATGGGGGTAACGCCTTCGTCGGTGACCTCTTTGGAGGCCATGCCGAGGTCTACGGTGCCGTCCTGCGCCTTGGATATGCCCACGCCCGAGCCGCCGCCGTCCACCTTGACGGTAACGCCCGTCTTTTCGTAATAAGCGTCGGCAAGCTCCGACATGAGGGGCTGCACGGAAGTGGAACCGGCAACGGTTATCACTTCGCCGCCGCCGCAGGCGGTGAACGCCGCAACGGAACCCGTGAGTGCCGCGCACGCGGCAGCGATCGCTACAACTTTTGCAAACTTTTTCATCTCTTTTCTTTTAACTCCTTTCTTAAAAGATTTTCTTTATTAGTCTTTCCTTTCGACGTTCTTATGATAACAAACAGTTGTAAAAAACTCTTACACAAGGTTGTAACAATTTTGTAATAAAAAAAGTTTTTCCGATTTTTGTTATGATCGGGCGGCCCGCGCCCGTTATACCGCATATATAACGGCGGCAATGGCGCCGTTCAGGAACGCGTCCTACAAACCGCGCAACAAAAAAAGGCCGCGGGCACGCGGTCTTTTTTGCGGTTATCGATGATCGTAAAGCGGAGCCGTTAAAATTTTACGGTAAACACGGAACCTTCCCCCTCCCTGCTCTTTACGGAGATCGTCCAGCCTTCGCGCTGGCAGATCTTTTTTACCATGGCGAGCCCCAGCCCGAAGCCGCCGTTTTTGCCGCTGTGCGACTTGTCCACCGTAAAGAACCTGCTGAACACCTTGCTCAGGTTCTCCTCGGAAATGCCTATGCCCGTGTCCGCCACCTCGAAGCGGTCGATGTTGAGCGTTACTCTTACGCTGCCGCCGACTTTGTTGTAACGTATCGCGTTGCGGACGAGGTTGCCCACCATCTCGCTCATACGTTCATGGGTGGACTGCACCTTTACGTTGTCGGTTATGTCGTCTGTCAGCGTGACCTGCCGCTTGTCCGCCTCCGGCTTTACCACGGCAAGCATCTCGCGGGCGAGCTTGGAAAGGTCAACCTCGCACGAGGCGACGTCGCTGTTGTCTATCTCGTTGTAATTTATTATGCAGGCGATAAGGTTGGTCAGCCGCTCGCTCTGCTTTAATATCGTCTTGTAGGCGGCGGCCTGCTGCTCCTCGTTCATCATGCCCGAAGCGAGCAGCTCGGCGTACCCCCTTATGGAAGTAAGTGGCGTGTTCATTTCGTGCGTGATGTTGGATATGAATTCGTTTTTGGAGTTCTGCGCCCTTTCGACCAGCTCTTTTTCTTCCTTTATCTCGTTCATCTTCCTCTCTATGTCGTCGTTGCGCTCGTTGAGCACTTGCGCTATGGGTTTAAGCTCGGCAAAGCGGGTGTCTATGTGCCCGGACAGCGCCGCCTGGCGCGTAAGGTTTTCCACCGGCCTCAGGATAAAGTATGTGGCGACGTAAGTAAAGAGTATGCACGCCAGCAGGTCTATCACGAGGTAAATTATCACCGTGGGCAAAAAATCGGCAAACAGCGCCCATTCGCTTGGCACCCGTTCGGCTATGCGCACGTAATAAACGCCACCGTCACCGTCTTCAAAGCTGCGGCAGAAATACGCCATGTCCTCGCCCACGGTGGCGCTGCGGCGCACGGCAAAGCCCTCGCCTTCCTCCCCGGCCTCCCTTACTTCCTCGCGGGAGAGGTGGTTTTCGTCCACCTCCTCGGCGCGGCTGTCGGCAAGCACGTTGCCCTCGCCGTCGATAAACGTCACGCGCGCGCCGTCCAGCAATTCCGAAAGCGTTGCCGCGCCCTCTTCGTCCGTGGGGATATCCCGGTCGTAGGCGTTCATATAGGTCGACATCGTGCCCTGCATGCCGCTTATCACGGAATCGTAAAACAGCTCCGTGGAAACGAGCGAATAGGCAAGTATGCCGGCAAACGTGATAAGTACGGAAATAAACAATATGCGTATCTTCATGATAATAAAAACGCCGCCGCAGAGCGGCGGCACGTCACGGCGCGGTCGCCGTCCGTTTTTTGTTTTGCGACGCGGCAAGCTTTGCGCCGCCCTTTAATATGCGGGCGCGCCGCGCCTGCGTCATACCGTGAGCCTGTATCCCACGCCGAACACCGTTTCCAGATTGGTTATGCCCAGCTTTCTCAAACGGGAGATGTGGTTGTCGAGGGTGCGCGTCTCGCCCTGCTCGTAGCCCCAGACCTCCAGCAGGATGACCTCGCGCGAGAGCACTTTGCCGGGATTGAGCATAAAGTACCTGAGCAGTGCATACTCCTTTTTGTTGAGCTCGAGTTTTTCGCCGTTCAGCTTTACCTCCATCGTGTCGGGGTTCAGCGTGAGCGCGCCGACTGTTATTTCGCCGTCCTGCTTTTTGCGACGGAGGGCGGCGTTCACCCTTGCGGTGAGTTCGAGCACGGAAAAGGGCTTGGAGACGTAATCGTCCGCGCCGAGGTTGAGCCCGTTCACCTTGTCCTCCTCCTTGGAAAGGGCGGAAAGCATTATGCAGCTTACCTGCGGCCAGCGCGACTTTACGTTTTTGAGCACGTCCAGCCCGCTGCCGTCCGGCAGCATTATGTCGAGCAGCGCCACGTCCGGCTGCGCCTTTTCCATCGCGGCGTTAAACTCTTTTACGTTGGGATACGCCTCGAACTCGACGCCGTTCATCTGCAGCGCTACCTTTATCAGCCCGCTGATGCTGGCGTCGTCTTCCAGCGCGAACACCTTGCCGTTCATTTATCACCCTCCCGCAACCGCGGCGAGCGCACGGTTCAGACTATCTCCTCCACCGAATGAGCCATAAGGCTGAGGTGATCGCCCGCCCTTTCGAGATTGCCCACGAGGCTTACGAACAGGCTGTTGTTTTCGGCGTTGCATTCGCCGCTGCGCATACGTTCGATATGCTCCTCCAGAAGGCGCTGGCGCTCGGAATCTATCTGTTCCTCTATTTCGTCCGATTGCTTCATCTTTAATAAGTTGTTGTTTTCGACTATATCGACCACGAGCTCGTACTGCTCGTTCAAAAGCTTCATAAAGCCCGTAAGGTCTTCCTTTACCGTGGCGGAAAAGCTGAGCGTTTCGTCTATCGCCTTGCGGGTGTAACCGACTATGTTCCCGGCGATGTCCGCCACCCGCACCACGTCTATGTTGTCGCGGTGGAGCTGGTTTACGATCTTTTCGTCGCGCAGCGATATGTCCTTTGCCGACACCTCTATAAGATAATCGGTTATCTGCTGCGAAAGTTCGTTTACTTTTGCTATATCCTGCTTTATAACGTCGAATTTGCCGTCGTCCTTGTTTATGAACCCGGCAACGGCGCCGTTGAGGCACTTCATCGCTATGCCGGCGGTATATGTAGTCTGCTTGGTGAGCTGCCCGAGCGCGAGCGACGGCGTAAGCAGCAGGCGCTTGTCCATAAAGCCCTCTTCCTGCTTGTAATCGTCCCTCTTCCTTTTCCTGTCCGGTATGATTATCTCGGTGAGCTTCACGAGATACTTTATGAACGGCAGGTAAAGCGCCGTGCATATCACGTTGAACATCGTGTGGAAGAACGATATGCACGTGGACGGATCGTTGAACATGCCCATGAGCACGTTATCGTAAAATCCGCTCCATGCCCAGAGTATCGGCAGGAAAATCAGCGAACCTATAACGTTGAACAGCAGGTGATAAAGGCACGCCCTCTTTGCGTTGGTGTTTGCGCCGAAGGAAGAGAGCACCGCCGTAACGCAGGTGCCTATGTTGGTGCCGAGGATTACGAACAGTATGCCGTTGCCGCCACCGCCTACCAGCAGGCCGTTCTGCGCCATGACTATCAGCACCGAAGTAACCGCGCTGGAAGACTGCACGACGCCCGTCACGCCCGCGCCGATGAGCAGCAACAGCAGCGGGTTCTTTACCGCGGTGAGCGCGTTCCTCACCGCCTCTATCTCGGCAAAGCCCGCCATGGAGCCGGACATTATTTCCAGGCCGACGAACACCAGGCCGAGCGAAGCTATCAGGGTGCCCGCCGTGTTTACCTTGTTGTTCTTGCTCACCATCGTCATGACGAGGCCGATAAGCGAAAGCAGCATGGCGTACATCATGACGTTGAATTGGTTCAGCCATACCAGCCAGCCCGTTATCGTGGTGCCTATGTTGGCGCCCATTATAACGGCGCCCGCCTGCATGAGCGTCATCACGCCGGCGTTTACGAATCCGACCACCATTACCGTGGTAACGGAGGAGGACTGCACTATGGCAGTCGCCAGCGCGCCTATGCCCACGCCGGCAAAGCGGTTGCCCGCCGCCTTGTGGAAGAGCGCGCGCATTTTGCTTGCGGACAGCTTTTCTATGCTGTCGCCGAGAAACTTGAAGCCGAGCAGAAACACGCCCAGCCCCACGAGCAGCAGCACGATGCTTACGTGCGGCGCCAAGGGTTGTGCAAAATCCATTTTATTTCTCCTTTGATGCTGTATCCATTGTAACAGATAACTGTAATATAGTTTTCACGAAGTTGTAATAAAAATGTAAAATTTTTCGGCGTCGTGCCGCAATTTACGCGCTCCGTGTAACAAACTTGTAAAAAAACCGTGCCCCGCAAAGGCAAAATTTGCGGGGCGCATCACAGCCGTCCCCCCGCGATCTGCGGGCGGACGTTTTATTTTTCGTAACCTTTCGGATTGTTTTTCTGCCAATTCCACGAGGATAAGCACATCTCGTCTATGCCGAAACGCGCCTTCCAGCCGAGTTCGCGTTCGGCCTTGGAGGCGTCCGCATAGCAGGCGGCTATGTCGCCGGGGCGGCGGGGTTTTACGGAATAAGATATGGCGTGCCCGCACGCCTTTTCGTAGGCGCGTATCACGTCCATCACGCTGTAACCCACGCCCGTGCCGAGGTTATAAACGTAAACGCCGCCCCCGTTGCAGCGCTCTATCGCGGCAACGTGCCCGCGCGCAAGGTCGGCAACGTGGATGTAATCGCGCACGCCCGTTCCGTCCGGCGTGGGATAATCGTTGCCGAAAACACCCACCTCTTTAAGTTCGCCTATCGCCACCTTTGCAATGTACGGCGTGAGATTGTTGGGTATGCCGCGCGGATCTTCGCCTATAAGCCCGCTTTCGTGGGCGCCCACGGGATTGAAGTAACGCAGCAGCACCACCGTCCATTCGTTGTCGGCGGCGTAAACGTCGCGCAGCATTATCTCCTGAAAATACTTGCTCGTCCCGTAAGGATTGGTCGTGCCGCCCGTGCGGCAGTCTTCGTCCAGCGGCAGGCGCTCGGGCGTGCCGTAAACGGTCGCGGACGAGGAAAAGATTATCTTTTTGCAGCCGTGGGCGCGCATGACTTCGAGCAGCGTAAGCGTGCCGCACAGGTTGTTGTCGTAATATTCCAGCGGTTTGGCGCAGCTCTCGCCCACCGCTTTAAGGCCGGCAAAGTGTATCACGCAGTCGACGGCGTTCTCCGCGAATATCCTTTCCATCGCGGCGCGGTCGCGCACGTCCGCATTATAAAATTTAAGCTTTTTGCCCGTTATCTTTTCCACGCGCCTCAAACTTTCTTCGCTTGAATTGCACAGGTTGTCCGCCACCACCACGCCGTAGCCGCCCGCAAGCAGCTCCACCGCGGTGTGGCTGCCGATATAGCCGGCGCCGCCCGTAACGAGTATGTTCTTCAAAAGTGCCTCCTTTGCCGCGCGTGCGCGCGGCTTACGATATGATTATACTCCTGCGCGCGCGCGATGTCAATAACAAAATCCGCATAAGCGCCGCGGGCGGCGCGTTACTCCACGGTAACGCTCTTTGCAAGGTTGCGCGGCTTGTCGGGATCGCGCCCGAGGATAACGGCGGTGCGGTAAGCGATTAGCTGCAGGGGCACGGCGGCGACTATCGCGGGGAAGAGCTCGCTGCGCGGTATCGCGATAAAATACTCCGCCCGTCCGCGCAGGCCCGCCGTTTCGCACCCCTCGGCGCATACGACCGCGGCCCTGCCTCCGCGCGCGCACACCTGCTCCACGGCGGACGCCGTCTTTTCGGCAAGCGCGGGATCGGTGATGACCGCCACGGTAAGCGTGCCGCCGTCTATAAGCGCTATCGGCCCGTGTTTCAGTTCGCCCGCGGGATAGCCCTCGCCGGGTATGTAGGACACTTCTTTAAGTTTAAGGCTGCCCTCCAGCGCGGAGGGGTAATCCGCGCCCCTGCCGATGAAATACACCGCCGAAGCCGAGGCGCACGCGCGCGCCGCGTCCTCCGCAGCGCAGCCGGAAATGGCGTCCGCACACATGGCCGCCGCCTCCGCAAGGGCGCGCTTCGCTCGCCCGTAATGCCTGCCGCCCGCAAGCGCGCAGAAAGTCAGCCCGAGCGCCGCGCACTGCCCGCAGTAACTCTTGGTCGCGGCAACGCAAATCTCCGCGCCAGCGCGGACGGGCACGACGACGTCCGCAACGGAGGTCAGCGCCGAATAGGGAACGTTGGTAACGGCTATCACCCGCGCGCCCGCAGCCTTTGCCGCACGCGCGGCCTCCACCGTGTCTGCCGTCTCCCCGCTCTGGCTTACGGCAACGAACAGCGTGCCGGAAAGTTTGCGCCTGCGCCTGTAACGGTATTCGCCCGCCGTCTCCGCGCGCACGGGGACGCCGAGCAGCTCCTCGCCGCCGTAGGCCGCGGCAAGCGCGGCGTGGTATGCGGTGCCGCAGCCGCACACGATTACCTGCGAAAATTTTTTGCGGCGCAGCTTTGCAAACGCGCGTGCGCACCCCTCCGCTTCGAACGCGGCGGCGGTCTGCCTTATCGCGGCGGGGATCTCGTTTATCTCCTTTATCATATAGTGCGGGAACCCCGCCTTCCCGCCCGAGCGCAGCTGCGGCGGCAGCGGCGAAAAGGTAAGGCTTACGGCGTTGCCGTCGAAATCGCAAAAGGTAAAGCCGTTCTCCCCCGCAAAGGCTATCTGCCCGTCTTTTAGCACCGCCACCCTGTCCGCAAGTCCGGAAAGCGCCGGCATGTCGCTTGCGGCAAAGCAGCCCGAACCGTACCCCGCAATAACGGGGCTGCGGTATTTTACCGCCGCAAAGCCCCCGAACTCCTCGTGCAGTATGCACAGCGCAAACGCCCCTTTAAGGCGGCGGACGGTGCGTATGACCGCCTCTTTCAGGTCCCCGCGGTAATATTTTGCCAGCAGGTGCGCTACCACCTCGCTGTCCGTCTGCGAAAGGAACTCGTCGCCCCGGGCGGCGAGTTCGGCCTTAAGCTGCGCGTAATTTTCTATTATGCCGTTATGTACCACGGAAAAGCCGCCGAAATTGTGCGGGTGCGCGTTGGCGTCCGTGGGCGCGCCGTGCGTTGCCCAGCGGGTATGCCCTATGCCCGCGTCGCCGCCCAGCCTGCGCGCGCACTCTATCGCGCTAACCCTGCCCGCCCGCTTTACCGTAACTATCCCGTCCTCCCGCCTTACGGAGATGCCCGCCGAATCGTAGCCGCGGTATTCCAGGTCGCACAGCCCCTTGTACAGTATCTCCGAAGCGCGCCTTACGCCGGCGCACGCTATTATTCCGCACATATTTTTAATTACACCCCGATATATCACTTAAATACCGCGCTATCCCGGCAATGCAGCGTTTGCAGGCGGCAAGCTCTTTGCCCTCCGCCATTATGCGCACGGCGCGCTCCGTTCCGGAGGCACGCACGTTTACGCGCGTGCAGTCGCACTCCGCCGCCGTCTTTTCGGCAAACTCCTCTATCCCCCGTTCGAACGGCAGGTTTTTGTCGCGCACGGGCACGGACAGTTCCGCCTGCGGAAGGGGCGAATACCCCGAGAGCAGCGCGGAAAACGAAACGCCCCGCTCCGCCGCCGCTTCCAGCACCTTTATCGCCGTGACCAGACCGTCGCCCGAGGCGCCGTATTTGGAAATGATCACGTGCCCGGATTTTTCGCCGCCGAGCGCCGCGCCCGTTTCCGTCATCCGCGCGTGCACGAACCTGTCGCCCACGTCCGTCCGGCACATGCGCACGCCGCGCGCCGCAAGGCTTTCTTCCAGCCCCGAATTGCTCATTACGGTGGCTACTATGCCCGAATCGTTCAGTTCGCCGAGCGCCCTTAAACGGCAGGCGAGGATGTATAACAGCCCGTCGCCGTCCACCACGTTGCCGTATTCGTCGGCGGCTATGCACCTGTCGGCGTCGCCGTCGAAGGCGAACCCGCAGTCCAGCCCGCGCTCCCGCACCAGCTCGCACAGCCGCGCGGGGCGGGTGGAGCCGCTTTCGTTTATGTTGAGCCCGTCGGGGGAACATCCGATAACATAAGTCTTTGCGCCCAGAGCGTCGAACACCGGCTTTGCTATCTGCCAGGCGCTGCCGTTCGCGCAGTCCAGCCCCACCCTGTAACCCTTAAAAGAGCACGCCGAAAGGGATATCAGGTGCCCTATGTACCTGTTGCGCCCGCCGATATAGTCGAACGACGCGCCTATGTCGCTGCCGCTTGCTCGCGGCAGCCCGCCGCCTCCGCCGGCAAGGAACGCCTCCAGCTCGTCTATCGTCCCGCCGTCCAGCTTTCCCCCGCCCGCACCGATAAGCTTTATGCCGTTGTCGGAAAAGACGTTGTGGCTGGCGGAGATCATTATCCCGCAGTCGAACCCGTCCGTGCGCGTTACGTAAGATACGGACGGAGTGGTGGTGACGTGCATTATGTAAGCGTCCGCGCCCGACGCCGTAAGCCCCGCCACCAGCGAACATTCGAGCATATACGAGGACCGGCGCGTATCCTTGCCTATTACCACCCTGCACCTTTTGCCCGGCGTCCGCGCAAATCCCGCGCCCAGGAACCTGCCTACGGCGTAAGCGCGTTCGGCGGTCAGCTCCTCCCCCGCTATCCCGCGGAAACCGTCCGTCCCGAAAAACTTACCCGTCTTTATACCTCCCCTCCGCGCCGTGCGGCTTTACTTTTTCGCGGCACCTGCCTATGCAGAAATCGCCGCTTTCAAGGTCGCGCGTGACGGTTGTGCCCGCGGCGACGTAAACGCCTTCGGCAAGGCATACGGGCGCAACTATGTTGCAGTTACAGCCTATAAAGCAGCCGTCGCCCACGGTGCTTGCGCTCTTGACGGCGCCGTCGTAATTGGCGAACACCGCGCCGCAGCCCACGTTTACGCGCCTGCCCAGCTTTGCGTCGCCTATGTAGCTCAGATGCGCCGCCTTGCAGCCCTCGCCCAGCGTTGCGTTCTTTATCTCCACAAAGTCGCCCACGCGGCAGTTTTTGCCGACCACCGCGCCCGCCCGCAGGCACGCGAAAGGTCCCACGGTGCTGCCTTCGCCCACCCGCGCGTCCGAAAGCGCGCTTGCCCGCACAACGGCGCCCCTGCCCACGAAGCTGTCGGAAACGTGGCTGAACGGCAGCACGGCGCTGCCTTCGCACAGCACGCTCTTGCCCGTGACGACGCACGGGCCGCACAGTTTTGCGCCCCGCCACACCGTTACGCTCCTCTCCACGAACACGTCGCCGCAGACGGACGCACCCAATTTTTTAAGCGCGCGGCGCGAATACCGCGCCCGCCTTTTGCAAATATCCATGTGTACTTACAGCATATGCCGCAGCGCCGCAAATATTGCGTTTTACGGCAAAAGTAAGGCGGCGGGCACCGCCCGCCGCCTTATCTTTCCACGCCGTACCGCCTGCGCAGCTTTTTAACCTCTTCGTCCGTAACGGGGACGCCCTGCAAGCTGCCGGTGTATTCGTTTGCGCTCGCCACGCCGCCCGCGGGCGTCTTTTCCTTGTCGCTTTCCATAAAACGAGTATGCCCCGCTCCGCCGCAGATTATGCGTGACCGCGCCATACTGCCCGTCCTTTTCCGCCGTATATGCATTTTTATAAATCGTATGAATATTTATACATTTATACACGAGGCGCCCGCTTGCATTGACTTTGCGCGCGATCGATGATAAGATATATATGTACGCATACTAATTTCGAGGTAGTTGATGAAGGCCGTAAACCTTGGCAGCGCGAACGTGCTTTCCACCGTGTTAAAACTTATCATACCCGCCACGATCGCACAGTTCATCAACGTGCTATATTCGATAGTGGACCGCATGTATGTGGGAAACATAGGCGGCACGATAATCATAAACGGCGCAGAGGAAAAGCTGGGCGAGGTGGCGCTTGCCGCCGTGGGCGTGTGCTCGCCCATAACGATAATAATCTCGTCGTTCGCCTTTCTCGTGGGCACGGGCGGCGCGCCGCTGTTTGCGATGGCGCTGGGCGAAGGGCGCGAAGACAACGCAAAAAAAATACTTTCCAACGCGGCCGTTTCGCTCGCGTGCATATCCGTGGCGGTCGCGGCGCTGTTCACGGCCCTGCACAGGCCCCTTTTATACGCGTTCGGCGCAAGCGACAACACCTACAGTTTCGCCCGCCAATACCTTATGATATACGCCGCCGGCGCGATATTTTCCATCCCCGGCACGGGGCTTAACCAATACATAACGGCGCAGGGATATTCGGGCATAGCAATGCTGTCCACGGTGATAGGCGCCGCCTCCAACATAGCCCTCGATCCGCTGTTCATATTCGTGTTCGGGCTTAACGTTGCGGGCGCGGCGATAGCCACGGTCATCTCGCAGATGTTCACCTTTGCGTTCGTTCTTACCTTTCTGCGGCTGAAAAACACCAAGGTGCGGCTGGAGCTCTCCCGCCCCGACTATGCCACGATAGGCAAAATAGTAAAGCTGGGGCTTTCGCCCTTTATCATAATGGCGTCGGACGGACTTATAATAATATTGCAGAACGCCGTGCTGCAGCGCATGGGCGGCCCTGCGGAGGGCGACACGTGGATAACGGTCGCCACCGTCGTGCAGGCGGTGTTCACGCTGACCGCCACCCCTCTTTTGGGCATTTCCGAAGGTTCGCAGCCCGTTTTAAGTTACGCATACGGCGCCAGAAACGAACGGCTGATAAAGCGCGCGGAGGTGCGCATACTCATATCCTGCCTGGTGTTTACGGGGACGATGACGCTGATATCCGTGCTGTGCGCAAAGCCGCTTGCCGGACTGTTCATACCCGGCAACCCCGCCGCCCTGGAAAAGGCGGTGTGGGGCATACGCGTCTTTATGATAGGCGCCATACCGATGTCCTTCCAATACGCCTTCGTGGACTGCTTCACCGCGCTGGGGCAGCCCAAGTATGCGATAACGCTCTCGCTCGTGCGCAAGGCGGTGTTCTTTGTCGGCAGCATAATAATACTGCCGATGATCTGGGGCGTGGAGGCGGTCTTTTACGCAGAACCGGTAGCCGACGTCGCCGCGGCGATACTCTCGAGCACGGTATTTCTGATAGTGTTCCCCAAAGTGATAAAGCGCCGCATGAGCGGCGAAGACTGCCTTAAAAAGCGCCGTTTCGCCCACAAGCGCCATTCTTGAACGGCGCGGCCGCAAATACGGACAAGCAAGCGCGCCGCGCGGCTTAAAGCCGCGCGGCGCGCGTTCGTTTTTTCGTTATTCCGTTTCGGGTGCCTCTTTCAAAG
>CALVLW010000050.1 GCA_944341315.1 uncultured Clostridia bacterium | reverse complement strand
GTGAAATCAACCCTTTCGCCGGCGCTCTTCCCCGCGAGCGCGTCCATAACGTCGGTGGTAAGATATACGCCCCTGCCCTCCGCGCGCAGGATGACGTCGCCCGCGGCAAAGCTGTCGGACAGGTCGTATCCCGGGGGATAAGTAACTCCGTCCACGCGCAGCGCGGTCTGCCCGAACGCACAGAACGACGCTACGATAAGCGCCGTTGCGAACAGGTAATTTGCCAGCGCGCCCGAAACGAGCACTATTATCCTCTTCCACGGCGGCTGCGCGTTAAAACCGCCCTCGCCCTCCTCCCCCGCAAAGGCGCAGTAACCGCCGAGGGGCACGGCGCGTATGCTGAACAGTTCGCCCGTGCGCCCGTTCCTGCGCCTGAACAGCGCCGGCCCGAACCCGACGGAGAACTCCTCCACGCCGAACCCGAGCGCCCTGCCCGAAAGATAGTGCCCGAACTCGTGCACGGTTATCATTGCCAGCAGTATCAGCACCGCGGCAAGCACGGAAACCATCCCGCCGAACGCGGAGGAAGAAAGCAGATACATCGCACCCCTTGAAAAGCGCCCGCCGCGATGCGGCGGGCGCGTTATTTTTTTATGTATGCCGTCCGCTCAGCCCGGAAACGAGCTTTTCCGCCGCCGCGCGCGCCTTTGTATCGGCCTCGCACAGCGCCCCGTAAGAATCCGCCTCCGCCCGCACGGCGCCCTGCAGCACGCCCGAAAGCACCTGCGGGATCTGCGTAAAGCCCAGCTCGCCGTCCAGAAAAGCGCGCACCGCCACTTCGCCCGCAGCGTTCAGCGCGCAAGGCAGCGTGCCGCCCTCCCTTGCGCACTGCAACGCGATGTCGAAACAGGGATACATGCCCTGTTCGAGCGGCAGAAATTCCAGCGAAAGCGCCTTTGCAAGATCGAGCCGCGCGTCCGCAACGGGCAGCCTTTCCGGATAGGAGAGCGCCAGGCTTATGGGCAGCTTCATCGTGGGGCGGGAGAGCTGCGCAAGCACGGCGCCGTCTGCAAACTCCACCATGGAATGCACTATGCTCTGCGGGTGCAGAACGACGGTAATTGCGTCATATCCCGCACCGAACAGGTGGTGCGCCTCCATTACCTCGAAGCCTTTGTTCAGCATCGTAGCGCTGTCTACCGTTATTTTCGCGCCCATGTTCCACGTGGGATGGGCAAGCGCCATCTGCGGAGTAACGGTTTTAAGCCGTTCGGGGGAAAATCCCCTGAACGCCCCGCCGCTGGCGGTTATTATCAGCCTTTCGAACGGCGCGCGCCTGTTCAGCCCCAGGCACTGCCATATGGCGGAATGTTCGCTGTCCACGGGCAGTATCTCCGCGCCGGCGCGCTCCGCGAGCGGCACGATAAAATCGCCGCCGCACACGAGCGTCTCCTTGTTTGCAAGCGCGAGCGTCTTGCCCGCGGCTATCGCCGCCAGCGAATATTTCAGCCCCGCGAACCCGCCGGCCGCAACGAGCACCATGTCCGCCGTCTGCCACGAGGCTGCGGCAAGCGCCGCCTCCTCCCCGCCGTAAAAAGCCGTGCCCGCGGGAATTTCGGTCACCTTTGCGGCGGCGCCTTTATCCGCAAGCGCGGCGTATTCCGGGCGCACCGCGGCAAGCTGGCGGGCAAAAAGCCCGTGCGAACCGCCCGCCGCCATGGCGACTATCCTGAACTTGTCGGGCGAGGCGAGCGCGACTTCCACCGTCTGCCTGCCTATGCTGCCCGTACTGCCGATGAGAGCTATCCTTTTCATAAAACACCTTGCGGCGCGGCTAAAATTATTATACCCTGCAACGCGCCGTTTAATGACCGATCATAAAAAATCCCTCCGCACGGGAGGGAGAGCATTCGGGTAAGTCACACGACGAACGTAAGCGCGAGAAAGACGACCGCGCCCGCAAACAGCGTGCCGTCGAAGCGGTCCATCACTCCGCCGTGCCCCGGCAGCAGGTTGCCCATGTCCTTTATCCCGCACGAGCGCTTTACGGCACTTTCGAACAGATCGCCGAACTGCGCCGCCACGGACACCGCAAGCCCGAGCACGAGCGCGAAAGCCCAGCCGGGCAGCGGCGAAGAGGACGCAAACGAGCCGCCTATCGCCACGAATATATAGTACGCCGCCACGCCGCCCGCCATTCCGCCGACGAGGCCGCCCGCAGCGCCTATCAGCGTCTTGTTGGGGCTTATCGCAGGGGCAAGCTTTGCGGGCAGCTTTTTGCCCAGCGCCACGCCCAAAAGAAAGGCGCCCGCGTCCGAAAAGGGCACGCTTAAAAACAGAAACAGCACGGCGAGCATGGAGTTGTCGCCGTAAGGCAGATGGTTGGCGGCCGCCAGCACCGCAGTAAGCAGCCCCGCATATACGACGGCGAACGCCGAATGCAGCGTGCCGTTCATATCCGAACGCGCGTGATCGGCCACAAAGCAGACGAACACGCCCGCAAGCCCCAGGCCGAGCGCCACGGCCGCGCCCGTCCAGCCGCTCCCCGTGAGCAGCGCCGTGAGCGCGTACATGGGGGCGGAGAGCGCGCAGAACGTGACCGTGACGGTGCGCTGCGCTACCGAAACGCCGCCGAACGCCCTTAATATCTCGAACGAACCTATTGCCGCCACCGCACAAAAGAGCGCGTCGAAAAGCAGCGCGCCCCAGCCGTCCGGAATAAGCCATTTTGCGGCGCACAGCGCCGCCACCGCCAGCATATAGACGGTGCTCGTTATTACTCTGTTCTTCATAAAAACCTTGTTTATCGCAATATATATGCGCCCGTTTGCCGCGGGCGCTCCGCTTACACCCTGCCGAAACGGCGGTTGCGGCGGGAATATTCCTTTAACGCCTCGTCCAAGCAGCGCCCGTCGAAATCGGGGAAGAGCACGTCCGTAAAATACAGCTCGGCGTAAGCCGACTGCCATAACAGAAAGTTGGAAAGGCGCAGCTCGCCGCCCGTGCGTATAATAAGATCGGGATCGGGCACGTCGGCCGTGTACAGCAGTTTTGCAAACTCCCCTTCGGTAAGGCTCCCCCGCCCCGCGGCAAGGCCTGCGGCGCGCACTATCTCTGCGCGGCTGCCGTAATTTACCGCGAAAACGACGGTAAAGTCGGCCCGTTCCGGCGCGGCGGAGCACACGCTTTCGATGCTCCCGCGCACGTCGCCGGGCAGCACGGAGATATCACCTATCACCTTTACGGCGGCGCCCGACTCCGCAAGCCGGGGCGCGTAGCGGGCAAAATATTTGCGGAACAGCGAATACAGTCCCTCCAGCTCCTCCTTGGGGCGGGAGAGGTTTTCGGTGGACAGCGCGTACAGCGTAAGGTATCCGACGCCGCGCGCGCGGACGTCTTCCACAAGTTTAAGTATGCGCCTCATGCCCGCTTCGTGGCCGGCGGAACGGGGCAGAAGGCGTTTTTTTGCCCACCTGCCGTTGCCGTCCATTATTATGCCTAAGCTCAGGGGGATCTTTTCTGCCATCAGACCGTCATTATTTCCTTTTCCTTTTCGGAAACGGCGGCGTCCGTTTTGGCAACGGCGTCGGCAACCTGTTTTTCCACGTCCTTTTCGCACAGGGCGAACTCGTCCTCGGAAATGGCTTTGTCCGTCTTTAACTTTTTAAGCGCCTCCATTGCCTCCCTGCGCACGTTGCGCTCCGCCACCTTTGCGTCTTCGCCCATTTTGCGGATCTTTTTTACGAGCTCCTTGCGGCGCTCTTCGGTCAGCTCGGGGAACACGAGGCGGATGACCTTGCCGTCGTTGGTGGGGGTGAGCCCCACGTCGGACACGAGTATGGCCTTTTCGATGTTTTTGAGTATGGATACGTCCCACGGCGAGATCACGAGGCACCTGCCCTCCTGCACGGATATGTTGGCAGTCTGGTTGATGGGCGTGGGCGCGCCGTAATAATCTACGTTCACCCTGTCCAATATGTGGGGATTTGCCCTGCCCGCGCGGATGACCGTGAAGTCCTCTTTGAGCACGGACACCGTTTTGGCGAGCTTGTCGTCCAGAACGAGCATTATCTCTTCGACCTGTTCGTTGTCTATCATAAAAAAATCTCCTTTTTTGATTTCGTGATAAGGTGAGCCGCCCGGCACGCGCGGCAAGTTATTCGTTATCTATCAGAGTGCCTATCTTTTCGCCGCACACGGCCTTTACTATCGAATTTTCCTCGTCCAGGCCGAAGGCGAGCACGGGGATGTCGTTTTCCATGCACATCGTGGCGGCGGTGGCGTCCATTGCGCGGATGCCGTTTTTGATTATGTCGAGATAGTTGAGGTGGTCGTATTTTTTTGCGGCGGGGTTCAGCCTGGGATCGCTGTCGTAAATGCCGTCTATGTTCTTTGCCATAAGAAGGACGTTCGCCTGTATCTCGCACGCGCGCTGGGCGGCCGCGGTGTCGGTGGAGCAATAGGGATTGCCCGTGCCGCACGCCATTATCACCACCCTGCCCTTTTCGAAATGGTGCAGCGCCTTGCGCAGGATGTAAGGCTCCGCCACCGAAGTCATTATCAGCGCCGTCTGCACCCTGGTGGGGATGCCCCTGCGCTCTATGGCGTCCATCATGGCAAGCGAATTCATTACCGTGGCGAGCATGCCCATCTGGTCGGCGGTGGTGCGCTCCATGTGCGTGCCCTGCCTGCCGCGCCAGAAGTTGCCGCCGCCTATCACGAGCGCCACTTCCACGCCCATGTTCTTTACGGTGACTATCTGATCCACGACGCGGGCTATCACCGCTTCGTCGAGGCCGTGCCCCTTTTCGCCGGCAAGAGCCTCGCCGGAAAGCTTGATGAGCACGCGCTTATACTTAGCCTGCATAAAAAAATCACCTCCGAATTGCGGGCAACGCCCCGTCTTTTAGGATTATACCACACCGGACGGTAAAAAACAATAACCTGCGGCAAAATATTGTGCGCAAACGCCAAAAAACATAAAAAAGCGGCGGAACTTTCCGCCGCGATCCGCCGCCCGCTCAGGCGACGAGCTCTTCCGCCTCTTTAAGGCAGTTTTCTATCTCCAGAGAATACCTGTCCGTGCCGAAACCGGGATGCTTTTTATCGTCCTCGATATCGACGGCGCGCATGCGCCACTTTTCGCGCAGGAAGGAGCATACCACGGCGAGCAGCGCGCCGGTAAAAGCCGCCGCCCAGCCCGCAAACGCCGCGTACAGCCCGAGCTCTGCAAACCCCGCCGCGACGAGCAGCACGCCCGCGAGCATCAGCAGGGCGCCGCACGCTGCAAGAACGCCTGTCGCGACCTTGCGCCCGCGGTGCTTTTCGCCGCCGGAAGCCTGCAGCCCGGCGGCAAGCCGCCCGAGGCCGTCTACCCTGCGTTCCAGCTCCGCCAGCCTGCCGTGACAGGGCTGCTGAATATCCCGCCGCAGCACGAGCAGGCAATACTCCGTGCCGTGTTCCACGAAAATTTCGTCGCTCACCACGACGTAGCCGAGGCGGCGGTACCTGTCCGCATAGGCGTCCTTATACACGCTTTCCGTTTTAAGCTGTTTTATCTCGTTTATCATAGTCTTTACCCGAACGCATGCGGCCGTCCGCATGCCTTACGACACGATTATATCATTTTCTGCGCGCAAACGCAACGGTTTGGACGGCGGTAAAAAACGGCAGCGCCGTCCGGGCACGGAAAAATAGCAAAAAGCTCCCGCGCGTTGCCGCGCGGGATGCCGATAGTTGAAATCTTAAAAACTTACACCAGCTCGATTATGGCCTCTTCCGCAGCGTCGCCGCGGCGCTCGCCGAGCAGGTAGATGCGGGTGTAGCCGCCGCCCTGGCCGAGCTCTTCCTTGCGCTGGGCATACTTGGGAGCTATCTCGTTGAACAGCTTTTCCATGAGGGGATGCCTTACGTCCTTGGTGCGCGCCTTGAATTCGGCCTTCTTTTCGTTAAAGGCCTTTACTTCCTGCAGGTCGCGCAGCTTTGCCATTATGGCGCGGCGGGCGGCAAGCTTTGCGGGCGCGTCCTTGACCGACTTTACGGTCGTCTCCTTGCCCTTCTTGTCCTTGGTCACGACTTCGATCTCTTCGTTGAGGTCGTAAACGTTTACCGCCTTGGTTATTATCTTTTCGACGTAAGGCTGAAGCTCTTTGGCCCTTGCCGCAGTCGTCTTTATTTTGCCGTACCACA
>CALVLW010000049.1 GCA_944341315.1 uncultured Clostridia bacterium | reverse complement strand
TCTTGTGGTAATACACGGGGCGCAAGGGAACGTCTTTGCCCTGCTGCGCGGCGTACGTTTTTGCGACGAGCGCGAACCCCGGGAAAAAGCTCTCCGGCTTTTCCGCATAGCCCGCCTCGGAATCTTCGGGAAATATCATTACGGCGATATCCTGCGAAAGCAGATCGGCAGTCTTTTTTACCGTTCGCGCCAGCCTGCCGTCGCGATAGGTGGGCAGGATCTTTATCCGCTTGTAGACGAACGCGGAAAAGAAGGCTTCGAAAAACGCCCTGAACGAGGCCAACGCGCGCGGCGAGCCGTTCTTTTGGATATACAGAACGTCGCGCAGATAACGGAAACGCTCCTTATAGCTGCCGAGCATCTGGCTTGCGCCCCAATTTACGTGATATACGGGCAGGAACATGCTGTATATCATCGGGCCCATCTTGTTGGCGTGGTTGGCAACGTACAGGCAGCCGTCGGCAAGAGGTTCGCCGAGCACCACGACGCGCGGCCTGCGCACGAAGGGACGGATTATCAGCTTGAACAGCGCATATACCGGCTGTTTCTTTTTAGGAGGATCGTATTCGATCTTCATGCACGGCCCGCCTTACGCCCTGGAATTGCAGAAAGTTACCGCCTTGCCGCGGCAGTAAACGGCAAGCGTGCCCGGGCCGGTGGTGGCGCCGATTATAGGGCCTATGCCCGCCGTGTGCACGGGTACGTCCCTGCCGGCAAGGGCAGCCTCCACCAGCGCTTTAAGCTCCCGGGCGCCCTCCGGACAGTCTGCGTGCATGACGTAAACGTACTGATGCTCGCAGTCGCGGAAGGCCTCTTTGAACAGCTCGGCAAGGCGGGCTATCGACTTCTTCCTGCCCATCACCTTTTCCACCGCCACGTTCTGGCCGTCGGTATCGGAGATTATGACAGGCTTGACCTGCATCAGGCCGCCGAACACCGCGCTCGTCGTGCTTACCCTGCCGGCGCGCTTTAAGTAGCTTAGACTTTCCACCGTGGCAAACTGGTTTACCTCCTGCTTGTGCTCCTCGGTATAGGCGGCGACCTCCTCTATCGGACTGCCGGCGGCGCGCATGTCGGAAGCCGTCATGCACATTATGCCCAGCCCCATGCAGGCGTTGCGGCTGTCTATGCAGAATATCTTTGAATCGGGAAATTCTTTCAGCAGGGCGTCGCGCGCCTGCACGCTGTTGCTCCACGAGCTGGAGAGCGCGGAGGAGCAGGCGATATACAGCACGTCTTTGCCCGCTTTGAGATGGCCGGAAAACACCTCCCTGAACTTTTCCGCGTTTATCTGCGCGGTGCGGAAGCGCGTGCCCGAACGCATCATGTCGTAAAACTGCTTGCTCGAAAGCGTGCCCCAATCGAGGTCCGCCGGGATGTCGTTGCCGTCGTACAGCACGCGCATGGGTATGTATTCCACTCCGTACTTTGCGCGCGTCGCGGCGTCGAGATCGCAGCAGGAATCGCTTATTATAACGAAATCTTTCATGTTGTTTTCCACCTTTGTATTTTTATTGCAAGACGACTATAAAGTCGTAAGTAGCCTGTCCGCCGTCCGATTCGTAGTGCTCCGCCGAGGGGAACTCCCGCGAAAACATCTCGCCGCACTCGTTTCGCTCGTCCTCGCTTACGCCGCTGCCGCAGAACGTGACGATAAAGTCGCGTTCGCCCGCGCCGAGCGCGCGGGCAAGCCCGATAAGGGCGCCGAGCTTATCTTCCGCGGCAAACAATATGCGCTTGTCCGCAACGGCTATGTATTGCCCCGCCTTTACGCGCACCCCGTTCATGTCGGCGTCGCGCACGGCTTTTGCAACGGCGCCGCAAGCGGACGCCTCCACCGCGGCGTTCATTGCCGCAGCTATCTCGCCGGCGTCGCCGCTGCCGCACGCGAGCGCGGAGAGCGCCACGTAACCGCCGCCGCAATCGCGGGTGGGGATGACGGTGACTTTGCAGCCGCCGCACATGCAAGCCGCCTCCTGCGCGCCCATAACGACGTTTGCGTTGTCGGGCAGCAGGAAAACGTTTTCCGCGTTGACGGCCTCCACCGCCTTTACCAGCGTTTCCACCGAGGGGTTGCCGTATTTTTCCTCGTCTATAACGATATCGGCACCGAGCTCTTCGAACACCCCGCACATGCCTGCGCCGCACGCCACCGCCACGACGCCGTAATCCTTGCGCACGCCCCTCCTGCGGAACACGGGTTCGCTTTTGCGCTCCTCCGTGCGGCTGTGCTGGATATTCATGTTCTCTATCTTTACCGTTAAAAATTCGCCGTACTGCTGGGCTAAGCGCAGCGCGAGCCACGGCTGCATAACGTGGACGTGCGCCTTTACTATCGTGCCCGTGCGGAAGGCGACTACCGATTCGCCGACGTCCGACAGGGCTTTGCGGAAATCTTCTATGGAAAAGGCGGAGATGTCCGTCTTTTTGTTCGTGAGCCGCAGCAGAAATTCCGTGCAGTAACCGAACGTGAGTTCGCTGTCCTCCGTGAACAGCGAGATATCCGGAGCGGAATGAGCCGCCTCCGTTTCGCCCTCCGCCCGTACGGGCCGTTCGCCCGAGAGCACGGCGGCAAAGCCGCGCATTACGGCAAGCAGCCCCGCGCCGCCGCTGTCCACGGTGCCCGCCTCCTTTAAGACGGGCAGGAGCGAGGGCGTATCTTCCAGGGCGCGCTCGCCCTCGGTTATGTAATCGGATATGTAGCCCGCGGGCGTGGAATCCTTGGTTATGCGCCCGTTGGCGTATTCGGTGGCGCGGCGCATGACCGTTAATATCGTGCCCTCCACCGGTTCGGAGATGGAGCCGTAAGAATACTCCACCCCGCGCGAAAACGCGGCGCCGAGAGTGCTTACGTCGGCATATACCCTGCCAGCAAGCACGCTTGCCATGCCCGCGAACATCTGCGAAAGTATCACGCCCGAATTGCCGCGCGCGCCGAGCACCATCCCGCCGGAAAGTTTTTCCGCGACCTCGCCTATGCCGCCCTCTTCCCCCGTTACGGCGCGCAGCCCGCCCGAAAGCGTGGAGACCATGTTGTCGCCCGTGTCGCCGTCCGGAATGGGAAAGACGTTAAGGTCGTTTATCTCCCCCGCGTTTGCCTTTAAGTTTGCAAGCCCGCCCGAAAGCATGTCGCGCAGAGTTTGCCCGTCTATCGTTCTTTCGTACATAAGTTCCTCTTAAATCGGTGACCGACGGAAGCAGTCCCTTAACATAATACCATATCCGCAGGCCGATATCAAGGGATTTGCAATACTTGTCATAAAAAAATATGACAAGCGCAGGCGTTACGCGCCGCCGCGCCCCGCGGACACGGCGCTTACGGTGCGCATGGGGAAGGCGAGCGTGCGTGCGGACGAGAGGTCTTCGGAAAACAGTTCCGTGCGGCACACGCTTAAACTGCGCTCCGTCCTGTAAAAATATGCGCCGCGTTCCGGCACGCAGCAGCAGGAATACAGGGTGGCCTCTTCGCCCTCGTCCGTAACGCAGCTGCCGCGCGGAACGGACAGCGCGCCGAGCACGTTGAAAAATTCGGGCACCCCGCCCGAAAAATGCGCGGCAAAGAACGCCGCCCGCACGAAGCGCGACTGCGGCGACATATCGCCCGGCAGCCCCGTGGCGCCGAAGCCCATGCCCTGAGGTTCCAGCCCGAGCGCGGGAGCAAATTCGTTACGCGGCTGGCGGGGCGAGAGGTGCATATAGTTGCACAGATTGAGCATATGATATCCGAACGGCGGCTCGTTGGTGAGCACGCCGGCGGGATCGTCGAAAACGCGCATGCCGTCCGCAGTGCTTTCCGCCGCGAACGAGCGCTCGCCGTCCGCCACGATCCAATGCAGCGGCGCCGGCGCGGCGCCGGGCGCGTAGCCTTCCGGCGTGACGACCGCGGCGGCGATAAGTTCCGCAGCCTCGCGCGCGCTCTTGCAGGTCGCGAGCACGTAGGGGATGAGCTCGAACTGCGCGAGGGCGACCTTGCCTGCGCGCGGCGGGAAGTAACGCGCGCTTTTGGGAAAGTTCAGCCCCGCCATGCACAGGCCGTGCTCGTTCATTGCGTCGAAATACAGCGGCATATCCGCGTCGAGCGCCGCGCCGACGATGGCGGCGTGCCTCGAATTTTTGCCCGCGTGCAGAAAGGAAAACGGATACCTGCGCGGAGTTATGACCACGCTTTCGCCGTAAGACCTGTGGTAGTCGAGCGTGCGCCCGAACATGAAATATTTGCCTTTTACCGCTATTGCCGTACACATATATTTAGTTTTCCCGCTTTTGCGGCATTTTAACCGAACGACGGGACGGGCAGCCGCCCGTCCCGTTATTTAAGCCATATATTCCGTTCAATTATCCGCAAGCGAAACGAGTTCGCCCGTGGAAAGATCGTAAGTCCACGTTGCCGAGGGATCGTCGAAATTTTCGTTTGCCACCCAGAGCACCGTCTTTTTGGTCAGATTGTAAACGGCGCTGTGCACCGTTACGCCCCCGCCGCCGTTCCACTTCCTGCGGCCGACGGCGCGCAGTATATCCATTGCGGCCCGTTCGTCCTTTATTATGCCGCCCGTCTTTTTGAGTTCGCCGTTTATGTAATCGTAGCGGTCGAGCCCCTTTTGCGCGCCCTCGCCCTTTTCGTCCGCGGGCTGATCTTCGCCGTCGTAATAGCCGGGAGTTATGATGAAGTTGGTTATCGTCTGGAACTTAAACTCGCTGCCTGCGAGCAGTTCTTCGTACATGGGATCGTCGTTGTATATCACGTTGAGCGTGCGTGCCGCGCCGTCCGTGTCGTTACCGTCGGTCACGCCCTCCGCGGGAACCCACTCCAGAATGGCGCTCCTGCCGGAGGCGTCGGCTATCATATAATGAAAGGACGTGTTGGCGGAGTCGTGCAGGTTGTAATCCTTTATCAGTTCCACCGCCTCGTCCGTGGTGGCGGCATAGTCGAGCACCATGCGCAGCATCGTGGTGGAAGTTATGTCATCCCTGGCTGCGTCCTGCTGGTCCGTGGACACTGCGCCTTCGCCCGGGCCCTGATAGGACATGAATATGCCGCAGCTTACGCTCTTTTCGTGTAGGCCGGCGAGCGGAGCATAGGGCGAGGCGAGGCAGGTAACCTTCTGGATGAGGCCGTTTACGTCGTTATCCGTGTCGGAAATGCCCACGTAATTGAGGTCTACGGTGGAGAAGGACTTATACCTGCCGTTGCCCGGATCGCACATCGTGAGGCAGACGTTGGTCTTGTCGAAGTCGTAGTTGCGGCCGAACAGTACGTCGCCGTTTTCCGCCCGCGCGATGAAGGACGAACAGCCGATGTCCGTTTCGCCTATGCTGATGTCCACCAGCCCGCGGGTGATGTTGCCCGTTATGAAGTCGATGAGTTCGGAATCGCTTGACGCGCCGCCGTTTTTGAGGAAGTCGTCGAAGTAAAAGCCGCCCTTTACGTTCATGCTGTAAACGGAGCCCTCCTTGTTGGCGTCGTTGCGGGCGCGGATGTGCTTAAAGCTCGACACGGTGGCTATCTCGTCCCGCCAGACGCAGGCGAACGTTACCGCGGTGCACGCGACGAGGAACACTACGGCGGCGAGCACTATCGCAAGCACTCGCGGCCAGATACGCTTCTTTTTTGTCTTTTCCATAAAAAATACTCTCCTTTTTTACTCCTCCCTGCGCAAGGCAAGGTCCCGGCAATACTTTTCCAGATGCTCCGCCACGGAGGCGAGCACTTTGTTGAATACGCGGTGCTCCTCTTCCGTAAGGTGCCCCGCCGCTGCCTCCACCGCCGACTGAGAGCGGCGCAAAATAAATTCGCCCAGCTCCCTGCCCTGCGGAGTCAGCGTGACGGCGGCGTTGTAGCCTCCGGCCTCGTACTGCACGTATCCGCGCTGTTTAAGAAGGCCGAGCGCGCGTGAGACGGCCGCCTTGTCCTCGCACGCGAGGCGCGAAAGCTCGACCGCGGTGACCGGCCCCTTGCCGGCAAAATAGATACACATGACGTGTATTGCCTTTAAGCCGTAGCCGTCCATCTCCAGAAGTTTTATGCGCTGCACCAGCTTGTTCAGCCTGAGCACCGTTATTGTAAACGTTTCGAACCTGTCGTCCATGACGCGCCCTCCCTGCGCCAAAGCGGATAATCGTTGATTTGTCAACAGGTGCCATTATAGCGCGCAGTCGTTGATTTGTCAACCGTTTGAAAGAAAAAAATAAAAATAATGCGCCGCCGCGGATGACCGCGGCGGCGCCGTTATGCAACAAATATTTGCGTTGTTTTTGGCATATATGCCGTTATTTCAGTCTTTGAAGCCCTCGTTAAGGCGCGCGGCAAGCAGACAGTCGGCAGTCGCGCGGTTGGTGGCGATGGGCACGTCGTAGACCACGGCTATGCGCAGGAGCGCCCTTACGTCGGGATCGTGAGGGAGCGCGGTGAGCGGATCGCAGAAGAACACGACGGCGTCTATCCCGCCCTCGGCAAGGCGCGCGCCTATCTGCTGGTCGCCACCGAGCGGGCCGGAAAGATAGCCCTTTACCGTGAGCCCCGTTGCCTCCGACACGCGGCGCGAAGTGGTGCCCGTGCCGCACAAATCGTACTTTTCCAGCTCGCTTTTGCGGAACATCGCCCACTCCACGAGCTCCGACTTTTTGTTGTCGTGCGCGATTAGCGCTATCGTCTTTCTTTTTTCAGGCATATATCCCCTTTGCGCGCGTCAGCCGATGGAATCCATGCTGACGTAGTCGTCGAGGTCGGAAGGAAGTTCGCCCGCTTCGGTATCGGTGGTCACCATCCACGTAGAGAGCTTGGTAACTACTTTTACGGACGCGGTAGCGCCTTCGACGGCCACTTCGGAATTTATGGAAACGTCTATGTCGGCGCCGTATCCGAGGAGCGCGTCGTTTGCGTCGAATTCAAGATAGAAATCGTACCTGTTGAAGCTGATCCCGTCGATTATCTGCGTCATCATGTCGCCCAAGCCGGCCATTCCGCCCAGCATATCGCCGTAAACGATTTTCCACGCGTCTTCGCTGAGACTGATCTTTACCTTGGTGGTCTCGCCCTCGTCTATGTAGAACTTTACGCCTTCCATATCGACGAGCTCCGCAACGGCCGAAAGTTCTACTCCCATCTGGGTGCCTACTTGGAGCATGCCCATGCTGACAATGAATTTGCCCGTTTCGGAGATCTCTTCCGTGCCGTCCGTGCCGCTTATCGTGCCGTCGAGATACATCTTATCCATATCGTTATAGATATTGCCCTTAAACGCCTGTTCGTACCCCTCGGTCTGCACTTCTTCGCCTTCTTTGAACGTGCTTTCGCTCTTCATGAGCATATCCATGGTGCCGGCGCCGCGCACGGACTGCGATTCGGAAGTGAACGACATCGTTATCGTGTGGTCCATATATATGTCGACGAGAGTGTTTATGTCCACCAACTGATCGTCCGATCTGGCGGAGACGGCCATTTCTATCCTGCCGTCGTTAAAAATGCGGACGTTGCGGTTGAAATTCTCCTCCGTGCCGCTGCCCATGACGTCGGATTCGTCGACGTCGGCGAGGAGCGTTTTGAGTTCCGCGACCTGTTCCTCGGTGGCTTCGGTGGAAAAGTCGCCTTCGATGAGCACCGCGTTGCCGTCGCCGCACGCCGCAAAGGCAGCCACGGAAGCAACGAGCCCTGCACACAGCGCCAGAACGGCGCATCTTTTTGCCATTTTCATTATTACCCTCCTTGTTTGCGCACATGCGCATTTATATTGATTATTATAATTATATCATCCCATACGCTATCATTCATCTAAATACGTCAAATTTTACATCTCAACGCAATACCCGAATTCACTATAAAC
>CALVLW010000048.1 GCA_944341315.1 uncultured Clostridia bacterium | reverse complement strand
GGTTCGAGCCCTGTAGCTCCCACCAATAAATAGTGCGTATGAATATCATGCGGGAATGGCTCAGTGGTAGAGCGTCACCTTGCCAAGGTGAATGTCGCGGGTTCGAATCTCGTTTCCCGCTCCAATTATTCAGCGCACTATTTTTTTATTTTATGCGGCGCTATAGCCAAGTGGTAAGGCAAGGGCCTGCAAAGCCCTGACTCCCCGGTTCAAATCCGGGTGGCGCCTCCAAAAAAAGTGCTTTAAGCTTTCCGCTTAAAGCACTTTTATATTGCGCTTGTGTGGCGGAATCGGCAGACGCAAGGGACTTAAAATCCCTCGATAGCAATATCGTATCGGTTCAAGTCCGATCACAAGCACCATCGAAAAAGCCTGCTTTACCGTAAATAGTGGAGCAGGTCTTTATATTGCAAAAGCGGAGTTTTTTCGCATTCGGCTGCCTTAAAAGGCCGCCTGCTATCAACGTCGGGGATTTGAAATCATGATTGCCGATATAATAACTTGCCCGCCAGACGGCTCTGGATATTGAAAAGTGCAGAAAGACACTTGCGAGGATAAATGAGTATCTTAAAGGCAATTAAAATAGCGGCAAGATAACCTGCTCAACGGTATTTTCGGGGGTAGTATGAAAAAGTTTGAATTATATGACGAGATTATACTCAGTAAACAAATCGATGAATTAAGCAGGCGCGGCATTAATAAAGGTTGTCGTGGGACGATTGCTGAAATTGGCGATAAGAAGAATCTGGTGTTATTTTATAACCATGCGGACATTGGCGACTACGCTTTTGCATGGGTTTCAGATGAAGATCTTGACTATTCAGGTAAATATTCGGTATGGCTGTTAGACGACTTTATTAAATTTATTAAGACGCACGACTCCGCTAAAAAGCCGTCGTTTTCCAAAATTGAGTTGCAGGAATATGATTATGTGGAACTTATGGTCGAACGCGAGGAATATGCCGACGAAGGCGTGCATAAGGGCATGCGTGGCACGATTCTCAATCCCGAAAAAATACGCGGCTGCTGGCAGGTCTATTTTTCCGACGAAACGGGCGCCGATTTTGCCGCCGTACCCATCCGCGAAGAGGATTTGAAGCTAATAAAAAGGTAATTAACATAAAACCCGTCCGCCGGAGATTTTTGGGGACGGGCGTGTTGGTTTGTTAATATTCGGGAAGACGGCGGATGCTGAATTAAACAAAGCAAGCGCAGACTGAAAATTTGTAATTTCGGGCGGGTTTGAGCAGGTTTTAGCTCAGAACCGCCCGTTTTTAACGTCATTCTTCGTCCGTGCCGGCGTTGCGCTTTTTCGCGCTGCGGACGCGCAGTATTATCCACGCCGCCGAAAGGCCCGCAAGCACCGCGGCGGTCGCGGCGGAAACTATGTAGCCCGCCTTTAAGTAGGGCGTGGAGTAAGAAAGTTCTATCGTATGTTCGCCCGCGCCCGCCTTTACCGCCATGAACGAGGAGTTGGCGCGCAATATCTCTGCGGGTTCGCCGTCCACCTGCGCGCTCCAGCCCTTGTCGCAGGGCAGCGAAAAGAATATATAGCTCTCTTCTTCGAGCGTTACGTCGCCGCTTACCGAATTATCGTCGAATACGACGTTTTCGAGGCAGGGCGCCGCCTGCAGTTTTTCCACCGCGCTTTCGTATGCGGAGACGTCGTAGCCCTGCACGGCGCATCCGCCGAAGCTCATGCTTTCGCCTCGTATCAGCTCGAGCTCTACCTCGACGGCGTCGCTCTGCTGCACGCCCAGCGATATGCACGGCGAGCGCATGCCGCTGTACATAAGGTCGCCCTTGGGCGCGTAGCGGTAGGTGCGCGTCTTGCCGGCGGCGCTTATGCGTATCTCCGTGTATTCGTCCGTCACGGCGGCGTCGTAAAGGCGCAGGTAAACTTCCCTGCCCGCGCAGCCTTTTGCCGTTATAGTAACGGTTTCGCCCTTTTCGAGCGTAAAGTTCTCTCCGTCCGTCGCCGCGGAGGCAAGCTCTTCCAGGGGCGCGAGCGCGGCGCCGACTTCGCCGCCCTCTTCGAGCACAACGCCGTCGAGCATCGCGTACTGCCTCAGCACGGGATCGAGCCCGTCGTAATATTCCCGCGACAGCGCCTTGGTATAGGCAAAGCCGAACGGCAGATAATTGGCGTTTTCGTAAAGTTCGTTCACGCCCTCCGCGCCGGTCACCTTTTCAAAGCCGTAGCTGCCGCCCTTGCCGTAATAATATTTGACGGACAGCAGGCTTTGCAGCGCGGGGCGGTTGTCCAGCCCGCACAGCCCCAGGTTCTGCGCCGGGTTATACAGCGCGTTTTCCGTGGCAAAGGCAAAAACGGCGTCGCTCGTCATCGAGTTATAAAGTTTGGTGCCCATATATCCGTTGTTCACGCCGCTGTTGGTAAAACTGTCCCACCAATCGTCCGCCGCGGCGGAATCGGTGCGGAAGAACTCTTCTTTATTGAGTTCGGCGGCGTATTGCTCTTCGGGAGTGGTCAGCGAACGGAACGTTTGCGCTCCCGTGAATTCCGCCGAATAAAAGACGTAAAGCACCAGCGCGAACGCCACCGTGCATATCACCGCGCCCCTCCACAGCACGGCGGGCGCCGTTACCTTTGCGGCGAACGGCGAGTCGAGCACGGGCGAACGCATCGTTCCGTCCGCGCACGGCCTGTCGGCAAGCGGCGAACGCTTCGTGAACATCCACACCGCCGCTGCGGCAACGGCGAGCGCGGCAAGGCAGCAAAGCACGATAAGCGTCACCGTCGCCCAAAGGGCGAGGGAGGAGGACGGCAGCGCCTTTACGGCGCATATCAGCGCGCATACGAGCGCCGCCGCGACGACGGCGACGAACGTCTTTGCGAACACGCGCAGGTATCGTTTGGGGCAGGGCTGAGAGGCGTCGCGTTCTTCGGTGCTTATCCCCACGAGAGCGACGGCCGAAAACGAAAGCAGGTAAGACCAGCGGTTGTTTGCGTAATTGAATATGTTCATCGCGTAGCCGAATACCAGCGTAAAAAAGCCGACGAACAGCGCGGCGGTCATCACCTTCATCGCCATGCCCCGCTTTTTGCAGGTAAGAAAGGCGAAAACGACGAGCGCCAGCATAAAAAAGTTCCAGCCTATCATGCTGTAATGCAGTCCGGGTATGGGCAGCAGCACGGAGCCGAACGCCAGCGCGAGGAACTCCGGCGATACGAGCGCCAGCCCCTTGCCCGCGCTGCGCGCGGCGTGCAGGTAAGCGTACGCGTTGGGCAGCAGCATGAATCCCGCCAGCAGCACTGCGGCGGCGTACAGCGCGGCTATCTTCCAGCAGCGGGGCACGAGCGTGCGCAGGTAGGGCGTTCCCTCCTGCCGGCAGGCCTCCGCGTGGTATAAAAAGCAGTACGCCACGACGAACACGGAGTTGAAAAAGAACATGTAAAAGGAGTTTATCAGGCACATAAAGGCGGAGGCGGTCAGCACGAAGGGATTGTGCCCGCGGTACGCCATCTCCGTGCCCATCGCCATCAGCGGCAGCCATATCGGCCCGGACGTCAGGTTCAGGTGGCGCACGTCGGTGAACAGCGTGAACCCGCCGAGCATATAAAGGATGGCCAGCGCCGCGGCATAGCCGCCCTTTACGCCGCGCCATTGCAGGTATCCGAGGCACGCCGCGCCCGCCGCCAGAAATTTCAGCGCCATTATCGCGTCGTAAACCCACACTATGTCGAAGGGCAGGATATATACGAGCACCACGAAAGGATCGAACAGCGAAAAAAAGCTGAGCGAAGTCATGTAGTCGGCACCTATGCCTATAAAGTAATCGTAGTTGCCCACGGCGTTCAGCCAGCCCGTTTCGCGCAGGTAATTAAGGTAGGTAACGCCCTGCGTGGCGCCGTCGCGCGCCTCTTCCGACCAGATAAGGTGGTTGCCCCGCATCATGAAAGGTATGAACAATATCAAAAGGGTAACGCACGCCGCGGCAAAAAACCACAGCCACACCGTCCCCCGTTTTTTACCGTTAAGGTATAACAGCTCTTTCATCTCTTCCTCTGAAAGTTTTTTATAATTATAACACCCCGCCCGCGCAAAAGCAAACGTAAAAGGGGCGCAAGCCCGCCGCCCGCGCCCCTTCGTTCATAATATCTTTATCGCACGGCGGGGGACGAATTCCCCGGACGCCGCGCGGCATCTGCACCCCTCGGCGTAAACGCTTTGCGAAGGCGTTATATATACGCTCGCCGCGGGGAATTTTTCGCGTATCGCCGCCGCAAATCCCTCGTGGACGGCAACGATCCTGGCAGGTTCGGGCGGCAGTTCCGCGCACACCGACGCCGCGCCGCCTTCCAGCGTTTTCAGTATTTCGGCGTATGCCACGAACATGCAGAACGGATCGGAATATCCGATGCCCATGCCGCACACGGGGCAGCTTTTAAGGGCAAAGGACGAAAGTTCGTCGCCGCTGCGCTTGCGCGTGAACTCCACCAGCCCGAATTCCGACATCGGCAGCACGCGGAAGGGCGCGCCGTCCTTTTTAAGCGCCCGCTCCAGCTCTTCGGTCAGCGCCCTGCGGTGTTCCGGCTGCTGCATGTCGATAAAGTCCACGACGAACAGCCCGCCCGCGTTGCGCAGCTTTACCTGCCGCGCTATCTCGCGCGCGGCGTTCAGGTTGGTCTGGAAAACGGTGTATTCAAGGCTGTCGCCGCCCGTAAAGCCGCCGGTGTTCACGTCTATCGAAGTCAGCGATTCCGTGCGCTCGATAACGAGGTACGCCCCGCCGTCCAGCTCCACGCGCGGGGAGCACGCCTCCTTTATCTGCGCCGCCACGCCGTATTCGTCCAGCATGTCGCGCTTTCCGGTGTAAAGCTCGAGCGTTATCGCGTTGCCGCCGGGCAGTATTTCAAGGAGCTCGGAGATCTCGGCGTACTGTTCGGCGCTCGCCGTTATTATGCGCTCCACGTCGTATTCCATGAACTCGCGCATGACGCGTACGGGCATGGTGAAATCGGTGCATATCAGCGAACGCGGCGGCGCGGCGGCGTAAAGTTCCGCCGTCCTCTTGTGGCATTCCCGTAAAAAGTTCAGCTCTTCGTCTATCACCTTATAGCTCGCAAAGGGCGCAAAGTTGCGTATCACCAGCCCTTCGCCCTTCCGTTTCGCCTTTGCGGCGGCAAACATAAGGCTTTCGCGCAGCTCGGCGTCCTCTATGCGGTGCGAAGTCCCCAAAAAGTCGGTGAACGGCAGATATATCAGCGTCTTTCCCACGTAGGATATGCGCGTGGTCACCTTGGCGCCCTTTTTGCCGCAGGGCGTCTTGATTATCTGCACCATGAGTTCGTCGCCCGGCTTCAGCGCGGCAACGCCCGCGTTTTCGCCGCGGGGCAGGTCTTCGGCGGAAAGGTAGCAGTTGCGCTCCAGCCCGCAGTCCACGAATGCCGCCTGCATGCCTTCGAGCACGTTCACCACCACGCCCTTGTATATGTTGCCTATCGCAGGCGCGCCGTCGTCGGCGGTGAAGCGGCAGTCCGTCAGCCTGCCGTCCTCGGTTATAGCCGTGAACGAAAATCCGAAAAGTTTGTCGAAATAGATTATCTTCCTTGCCATGTTCCTTATTGGCGGCGTATGCCGCGGTCAAGTATTTTCATCATTCCGTTCCCTTATCAAACGCAAAAGCAAAGCCGGCTCAAAAAACGTTGCGTCCGTAACTGTCCGTCTTTACTATATCCCTTACTTCCCCGCCGTATATGCCGCATATAACGCTGCAAAACAGGTCGGGCCGCAGATTGTTTTCGCCGCAGCGCAGCGTAAAGCACAGTCTGTCCTGCCGCCGTTCGAGGGCGAGCACCCTCGGCATCACGTCCGCGGTGCGCCCGCGCAGGTCGGTTATCACCAGGCCGTCCCTTTCGAAAAACCGCGCCGTGTCGAAGGCGTTTATCCCCTCCGCCTCGTAACGGCACGCCGTTATGCTCTCGGCAAAGTTGGGTTTTTCTGCGGTCTGTTTGAACGCGAGGCACTTTATCCCCCGGGGCGAGCACGCGTTGAACGCCTCTTTGAAGTCCCCGCAAAAATCCGCGTCTATCGCGCCGTATTCGCTCAGCGAGCGCACCCCCAGCGGCACGGGGTTGCCGAGGAATATGCGCGGGTGTTTATGAAATCCCTGGCTGTACGCCACTTTTATCCCGGCGCGGCGCAGCGTGCGGTCTACGTGCCGCAGCAGGTCGAGGTGGGATATGTATTCCGCGCCGTCCGTCTTTTCGTACTTGAAAGCTATCACTTCGCGCCTCCCGCGGCTGGGCAGTTTTTTTGCAGGCCGCAGCCCTTGCAGCCCGCGGCGCAGCTGCCCGTGACTTTGCCGGCGTAAGCCCGTTCGCGCTCCTTTGCAAGAAAGGATTTTTCCACCAAAACGTCTATGTGGTCCCACGGCAGGACTTCGTCCGTGCCGCGTTCGCGGACGTATATGTGCGGGGATATGCCGCAGCGTTCAAAGGCGTCGCGCCAGCCGCGTTCGTTAAAAAGATTGTCCCAGCCGTCAAAGGTGCAGCCGTTTTCGTAAGCCGCTTTCAGCACTTTGCCCAGCCGCCTGTCGCCGCGCGCGAACGCCGCCTCCAGAAGGGAGGGATAGTACGCGCTCCAGCTTAAACGCACGCCGCGGGGCAGGCGCTTTATCAGGCGGTCCTGCCGCGCCTTTATCGTGGCCTCGTCCGCCTGCGCCTCCCATTGGAAGGGCGTGAACGGCTTGGGCACGAACGTCGCGACCGACACGGACAGCCGCAGCGCCTTTTTGCGTTTTTCCGCCGAATACAGCGCGCGTATCTTTTCGCATATCGCGCATATGCCGTCAAGGTCTTCCTCCGTTTCGGTGGGCAGCCCGAGCATAAAATACAGTTTCACCGCGGAATATCCCGCGTCGAACGCGCTTTTTGCGGCGCGCAGGATCTCCTCTTCGGTGATGTCTTTGTTTATCGCGTCGCGCAGCCTCTGCGTGCCCGCTTCGGGCGCGAACGTAAGCGAAGTCTTGCGCGCGTCCTGCGCGAACCCGCCCTCGAAGCTGTCCGCCCTCAGCGAGGGCAGCGCCAGCGTCACTTCCGGCGGGAGGTGTTCTTTAAGCGAGGATATCAGCTCGCGCAGCCGTCCGTAATCGCCGGTGGAGAGGGAGTTCAGGCTCACTTCGTCGTAGCCGGTGTTCTTTATCAGCTCGCACGCCTGCCGCGTGAGCGTCTGCACGGAGCGCTTTCTGACGGGGCGGTAGATAAAGCCCGCCTGGCAAAAGCGGCAGCCGCGGTAACAGCCGCGCATCACTTCCAGCACCGCCCTGTCGTGCACGCTCTCGCAGTTGGGCACGGCGAATTTTTCGGGATATACGGCGGCGTCGAGGTCGCTCACGAGCGCCCTTTTAACTCGCGTCACGCCGCTTATCTTTTTTACTTCGCCGTTTTCCGCGTATTCTATATCCGTGAGCGCGGGCACGTACACGCCGTCCAGCCCGCTTATCTCGCGGTAAAAATCCCGCGTTGCGCCGCCGTGTTTCTTGTAGATCTCCGCAACGTCGGCGTCCACGCTCTCGCCGTCGCCGATAAAGAAAACGTCTATAAAGTCGGCAAGCGGCTCCGGGTTCACGGCGCACGGCCCGCCCGCCGCTATCAGCGGCCAGCGCCCGCCCTCGCGTTCCGCCCGGGTGAGCGGTATGCCCGCAAGGTCGAGCATATACAGCATGTTGGTGTAGCTCAGTTCGTATTGCAGCGAAAATCCGAGCATGTCAAAATCTTTGAGCGGCGCTTTAAGCGCGAGCGAATAGAGGGGCACGCCCGCCTCTTTAAGCCCGCCGCCGAAGTCGCGGGCGGGCGCAAAGCAGAAGTCGGCGCACATGCCGCGCTCTTCGAACGACCGCGCCACTATCTTTATGCCCAGGTTGCTCGTGCCCACCTCGTAAAGGTCGGGGAAGCAGGCGCAGAAGTTGAATCCGCCCGCGTCCGGAACGGGCTGCGGCGCGCCGTATTCGCCGCCCGTATAGCGCGAAGGTTTTTCGCATTTTAACAGCAGCCCGCGCAGGCTGCCTATATCTATCCTGTTCACGCACCCCATTATATTATAAATCCGTGCGTTTTTCAAGCGCGGAGGGGCGGCTGCGAGCATATTTTTAATTTTTTGCGGGGAATTTACAAATTATCCCTTTCAAAATGTTTCAATTTTATGGTTTTTGGTTTAGAATATAAATGGCGGCGGCGTTTGAAACGGCGAAAGCACCCGCCGCAAATAATCGTTCACGGGAGATTTTTTACATGAAATACACATTCAGGGGCATCGGCGCCGAAGAACTTTCGTTCAAGGTGAACAGGGTAAAACTCGAACCCAACACCAAACTCGACATAAAGCCCCAGTTTTCGCGCCAGGTGCGCAAGGTAAAGAACAACGAAAAGCTCAACTTTATCGCTCTTTCGCTCAAAATAGAGAGCACCGAGGCCGAGCCCAAGCCCTTCGACGTGCACGTCACGCTCGTGGGCACGTTCGAGGTGGAGGACGCCCCCGCAGGCAGCGAACAGGAGAGGGAGTTCGTTATAGAGGCGACCAAACTGCTCTTCCCCTATCTGCGCGCGGCGGTGACCAACCTCACGGCGTCGGCGTACATCTCGCCGCTCAACCTGCCCGTGCTCAACGGCCCCATCTTCCCCGAAGACAGGGACGTTTACGCGTTCACCGTAGGCGGCGAAGAAAAGCCCAACTGAAAGGAATAAAGCCGGGGCGGCGCTTTTGCACCGCCCCGCGGGTTTTTTACGGAGGAAAAACGGCATGCATGCCGAAGTTACGAAAGTGCTCTTTTCCGAAGAGCGCATAGCGGCGCGCGTCAAAGAGCTGGGCGCGCGGATAACCGAAGATTACCGCGGCGTTCCGCTGGCGGTGGCGGGCGTGCTGTGCGGCGGTTCGGTGTTCTGCGCCGACCTGATAAGGCGCATAGACCTGCCCGTCGCGCTCACGTTCGTGCGCGCCTCGTCTTACGGCGGCGGCACCGCCCCGCAGGGCAGGGTAAAGCTCGACCTGCTCGGCGCCGACGTTGCCGGCAGGCACGTTCTGGTGGCGGAGGACATAATCGACACCGGCTTTACCGCGGCGGCGCTTAAAAGCGAGCTGCTCGCGCGCGGCGCTCTCTCCGTAAAGCTGTGCTGCCTGCTCGACAAGCCATCCCGCCGCAGGGCGGACGTCTCCGCCGATTACGCGGGCTTCACCGTTCCCGACGTGTTCGTTGCGGGGTACGGGCTGGACTACGACGGCATGTACCGCAACCTGCCTTACGTGGGCGCGGTGGAGATAAAGGAAGACTGACCGGATACCGGTCGAAGGGGGCGTTATATGGACGATTTAGGCGAAAAGCGCAAAAGGGCGGCGGAGCTCGAAAGAAGGAAGGATCTTGCGGGGGCGTTCGACATATACAGCGTGCTCGCGGCGCGCGGCGACGCTTACAGCCAATTCAAGGTGGGCGTGGCTTATTACGAGGGCAGCGGCATAGGACAGTCTTACACCGAGGCCGTGCATTGGTTTGCAAAGGCGGCGGCGCAGGGCGATATGTACGCGCAGTATAACCTCGCCTGCTGCTACGGCGAAGGCAACGGCACGCAAAGGTCTTACGAAAAGGCGGCGGAGTGGTATAAAAAGGCCGCCGAACAGGGCATGCAGCAGGCGTGCTACGTGCTGGGCATATGGTACGATATCCCCCGCGGGCTGGAATATTCGCCGGAGGAATCGGTAAAGTGGCTGAAAAGGGCGGCGGAAAGCGGCAACGTGCGCGCGATGAACGCCCTCGGCTATAAATATCTCAACGGCGACGGCGTGATCGCCGATCTCAAGGGTGCCGCGGCGTGGTTCGATAAGGCTGCGGCCGCGGGCGACGCGGACGCGGCAAAACATGCGGCAGACGCCCGCAGGCGCGACGCGCGGCTGTGCGAAAGCGCCTGCGACATGCCCGACATGTCCGCGGAAGAGGCGGCGGAAGGGCTGAGAAACGGCGACGAAGAAGCCGCGGAGGCGGCAAAATGGTACGCCGATCACGGCGTTGCCTCCGCGCAGTACGCGCTTGCGCTGTGCGTGCTGTTAAACGGCGCAGACGCCGGCATTTCCGAAGAGGAGGCGGCGGCTTACTGCATACAGGCTGCGGCGCAGGGGAACAGGGACGCGCAGACCTTTATCGCGCAGTGTTATTACGACGAAACGGGCGTGTGCTTTTCCGCCGAAAAGTCCGTCTATTGGTATAAAAAGGCGGCGGCGCAGGGCGACGCGTTCAGCCAGAACAGGCTTGCCGGGTGCTATTCTGAAGGCGACGGCGTAAAGCAGGATTACGGGGCGGCGCTGGAATGGTACAAAAAGGCGGCCGTGCAGGGCGAGGCGGAAGCCATGTATTCGCTCGGCCACATGTACGAAAAAGGCAAGGGCGCGGACGTCGACTATGCCGAGGCGCTGCGCTGGTATAAGCTTGCCGCGGGCCGCGGCGACAGGGACGCGGCGTTCTGCGTGCCGAGGGTGGAGGAACTGCTTAAAAAATACGCCGACGAGGAAGACTGCTGAACGCTTTCCCCCGGGCGGCTTGCGAACGGCTAAAAAACGACGCGCCGCGGCTCTGCCGCGGCGCTTTTGCTTTGCCCGCTTTTTACTGTGAAAGCGCGGTGATAAATATTGCTTACTTTGGTGATTAGCGCAAAGCACGCCCGAATTTTCTTTGCTTTTTGCAAATATGTATGCTAAAATAAATGCATACAGCCTGAAAATTTTTCCCTTAAAGTGATATTATGGAAGAGAATTTGGCAAAAAAGAGATTATATTCGGCCGTTCAGCCCACCAACGCGCTCACCATAGGCAACTATATAGGCGCCATAAACAACATGGTCGCCCTGCAGGACGAATACGACTGCACCTATGCCATAGCCAACATGCACGCCATAACCGTGCGCCAGCAGCCCGCGCAGCTGCGCGCCAACACCCTTTCGGTGCTCGCGCTCTATCTTGCGTGCGGGCTCGATCCGCAAAAGTGCACGCTGTACGTGCAGTCGCACGTCCCCTGTCACGCGGAGCTGGCGTGGGTGCTGAACACCTTTACTTACGTCGGCGAGATGGAGCGTATGACGCAGTTCAAGGATAAGAGCGCCAAACACGCCGATAATATAAACATGGGGCTGATGGACTACCCCGTGCTCATGGCGGCGGACATACTGCTCTATAAGGCGGACGTGGTGCCCGTGGGCATAGACCAGCGCCAGCATCTGGAGATCTGCCGCGACATAGCGGTGCGCTTCAACAACGTATATTCCCCCACGTTTACCGTTCCGGAGGGCATATATCCCAAGGTGGGTGCCAAGATAGCCGACCTTTCCGATCCCGCTAAAAAGATGTCGAAATCTTCGGAGAACCCCGCCGGCACGATATTCATGAACGACGGCAGGGACGCTATCATAAAAAAGTTCCGCCGCGCCGTCACCGACAGCGACGGCGAAGTCCGCTACGATCCCGAAAACAAGCCGGGCATAAGCAACCTGCTCTCCATTTACACCGTCTTCACGGGCAAGAGCGTCGCGCAGGCGGAGGCGGAGTTTGCGGGCAGGGGCTACGGCGACTTCAAGTCCGCCGTGGCGGAAACGGTGGCAGACGCGCTCGCTCCCGTGCAGGCGGAGCAGGCAAGGTTGCTGGCGGACAAGGGCTATCTCGATTCCGTGCTTGCGGAGGGCGCCCGCCGCGCATATAAAACGGCTTCCTCCACGCTTGCAAAGGTCTACCGCAAGATAGGTTTTTACCAGCTTTAAGGTGGGCTCATGTTCGGATATATCGGCCCGGACAGGCCATACTTGTTCATAAAGGACGAAACGCTTTACAAGGCGCTTTACTGCGGGGTATGCCGCTGCATCTCAAAGGAGTGCGGGCAGCTTGCGCGCACGGCGCTCACTTACGACATGGCGTTCATGTCGGCGCTCGTGCACAATATCCGCGGCGACGACGTAAAGATAATAAGGCGGCGCTGCCCGGTGCATCCGCTGCGGCGCAGGCCGATGACGGCGGAGGACGACGCCACGCGCGTGCTCGCCTGCATGAACACCGCGCTCGCTTACTTCAAATTTACCGACGACAAGGCGGACAAAGAGCCCCGCGGCGCGCTCAGGTTCCTTTACGCGCGCGGTTACAAAAAGGTGCTTAAAAAGCATCCGCGCGTGGCGGAGATAATAGCAAAGCACACCGCCTGCCAGGCGGAGCTGGAAAAAAGGGCGTGCGCCTCGATAGACATGGCGTGCGAGCCCACGGCAAAGATGATGGCGGAGCTTTCGCGCTACGTGCTCGGCGAATACGCGACCGAACATACCGACGGGCTGTGTTATGCGATAGGCAAGTGGATATACCTTGCCGACGCGCTCGACGATTACGACAAGGACGCGAAAAAGGGCAGGTATAACGTGCTGCGCCTGGCTTACGGCAAATCTACGCTCAAAGAGGCGGTAGGGGAAAACGAGGCCGAGCTGGTGTTCATATTCGACAATCTTTTTGCGGATATGCGCGCCTGCCTTTCCGCAATAAAGTTCAACTTCAACCACGACCTCACCGACAACATCATACTGCGCGGCATACCGCTCAGAACGCGCCGTCTCGTTTACGGCGGCTGCAAAAACGGAGAATGTGAAAAGAAATGAAGAGATCCGATCTTGAGATTTTAGGCCTTTCCGAAGGCGCCACGGAAGAACAGATAAAGGACGCCTATTCCAGGCTGCGCGCAAAATACCTCGAAGACCGCTTCAAGGACGGCGAAGAGGGCAACGAGGCCGCTCGCATGCTCACCAAACTCGACGCCGCTTACAACCAGCTGATGAGCGAGCTTGCCGAAGACCAGAGCGCCGCAAGCGGCGGCACCTCGTTCGAAAGGGCGGAGGAACTCATCCGCTCGGGCGACGTGCAGGAGGCGCAGCGCGTGCTGGACGGCTTTAACGAGCGCAACGCCCGCTGGCACTATCTGCAGAGCGTGGTGTTTTATAAAAAGAGCTGGATGAACGAGAGCAAAAAGCAGCTCGAGATAGCCATGCAGCTCGAACCCGACAACGAAAAATACAAGGACGCTTACCGCAAGCTGTGCGACAGGATGAACGGCGCCGCGCAGCAGGCGCAGGGGCAGCCGGGCGGCGGCAACGGCAGCGTTTACGAAGGGCAGAACATGCAGTCTTCTTACGACGACCAGATGGGCGGCAATTTTTGCTCTTCGTGCATACAGTGCTGCGCGATAAACCTTTGCATAAATATGCTGTGCAACGGCTGCTGCAGGTAACGCGCGCTTTGCGGCGGGCGTTCCGAGGAGCAAAATGAACGAAGACAACGACGGCCTCGAACGGCACGAAGAGGCGGACGGGGAGGAAAACACCCCCGGATATGCCGAAAATAACGAGTTTTTCGGGGACGCGCCGCCCGCGGGCGGCGAGCCCCGCGCGTGCCCGCCGCGGCCGGAAGAAGGCGCAAACCGCGGCAAAAGCAGGCCCCGCCTGTGGACGCGCCCGGAAAAGCCGCGGGGCAAAAAGTATTCCAAATCGTTTTACGTCGCGCTTTCGGCAATGTCGTGCGCGCTTGCCGTGATATTCCTGATGCTCGGATATTTCAGCGACGTGCTGCTCGGCACGGGCTATATCCTTGCGGAGATAGCGCTCATGGTGCCGCTGGCAAAGCGGTCTTACCTCGGCAGCTTTCTCGCCTATCTCGGCACGGTGCTGCTGGCGGTCATCTTCGGCGCGGCGGCAAAGTTCTGGGATCTCGTGCCGTTCGTTATTTTTTTCGGGCTGCACCCGATGGCAAACTGTTTCCAGCGCGAATGGCGGCTGAGCGCGTGGCTGGCACTGCCCGTAAAGGCGGTCTGGTTCGACAGCATGCTGTTCGCCGCGTATTATGTGATATTCGGCGGAGTGTTCGGTATGGAGCCCGGGCAGTCGGCGTTTTTCGACGTCGTTAACGATTATATCTGGCTGTTCATACTCGTGCTCGGCACGGCGTTTTTCGTGTTTTACGATTATGTCATGTTCCGCGCGCAGCGCTTCGTCGATTACGCGGTAAGCAAAGTCAAAAAATAAAAGGGCCGCATATATGCGGCATGCAATATAGAATTTCGGCCGCCCTCCGCGGCGGCACGCCGCCGCGGAGGGCGGCTTACGTTTATGCAAAAGAACGACGTTATCATCTCAACGGCGGCGGGCTACGGCTCGGAGGGCGAGGCGGTGTTCCCCGGCGAACCGCCCGTGTTCGTGCCCTTCTGCATAGAGGGCGAATCGGCAGAAATAAAGGTGCTGGCGGTAAAGGGCGGCGCGGCTTACGGCAAGTGCGAACGAGTGCTTTCGCCTTCCGCGCACAGGGTAACGCCCCGCTGCCCGCTGTTTACAAAGTGCGGCGGCTGCCAGCTGCAGCACATGGACCGCGCCGAGCAGCTGCGCTTAAAGCGCGGCCTTGTGGCAAACGCGCTGCGCAAGATAGCCGGCATAGAGCACGAAGTCCTGCCCGTGCTGCACGCGGGCGGGGAATACGGTTACCGCAACAAGCTGGTGCTGCCCGTGGGCAGGGACGCCTCCGGCAACACCGTGGTCGGCTTTTACGCGCCCCGCAGCCACCGCATCGTCCCCGCGGACGACTGCCCGATACAGTCCGGCGGCTGCGCCCGCGTGATAGCGGTATTAAAGGAATATATGCGCGCCAACGGGCTCGAAGGTTACGACGAACTCACCGGCAGGGGGCAGATACGCAGGCTGGCGGTAAGGCAGCTCGGCGGGCGGTTCGTGGCCGCGCTCGTCGTCGCGAAAAAAACGGACGCGCGCCCGCTTGCGGACATGCTTTCGGCGGAGCTCGGCGAAGTTACGCTGCTTATAAACGTGAATCCTTCGCGCGGGAACGCCGTGTTCGGCGGCGAGTGGATAACGGTCAGCGGACAGGGCTTTTTCGAGGCGGAGGACATGGGCGTAAAGTTCCGTGCGGGCGCAAACACCTTTCTGCAGGTCAACGACGGCGTGCGCGGCCTGCTCTATGCCGACATAGTAAGGGAGGCGGCGGACGGAGGCGCCGTTGCGGCCGATCTTTACAGCGGCGGCGGGATGCTTACCGCGCTGCTTGCCCGCGCCTGCAAGGCGGCTTACGGCATAGAGGTGGTGCCCGAAGCTTCGCGCTGCGCGGACGAACTCAAAGAGCTGAACGGCCTGCACGGCAGGATGTTCAATATCTGCGGAAGGGTGGAGGACGAGCTTGCGGGCGTGTTTGCGCGCACCGCGGGCGAACGCAGGGTGATAGTGTGCGACCCTCCCAGAAAGGGCATGGAGCGCTCGGTGGTGAACGCGGTAAGGGCGAGCGGCGCGGACAAGGTCGTGCTCGTTTCGTGCGATCCCGCTACGCTCGCGCGCGATCTGGGCCTGCTTACGGGCGCGCTTAAAGAGGAGGACGGGCAGCTCAAAAAGGCCCCCGGATATGCCGCAACGAGCGCTTATAAAATAAAATATATCCGCCCCTACGACATGTTCCCGCAGACAAAACACGTCGAAACGCTGATTTGTCTCGAACGGAAATAATGCAAAATCGCCGACCGTAGAAAAAAAGGGCTCCCCGAAGGAAGCCCCTTTGAAATGTTCATTGTGCGGACATGGCTGCAACGATATACTCCGCATAGCGCCTTGCAGAGTTGATTTTTGTCACACGCTCGAACGTGCCGAAAAAGGCGTTAGAATTGACCTCGCCCATCAGCTGTTATCCGCGGGCTGATTTATTGTCGTTCTGTTCCGATGAAGCTGGCGCGTCATTCGATTGTGGTTTCTGCCAGGATCCTGATCTCCACCAGCGAGGTCCCAGACTCGCCGCCAGCGCCGTCGCTTTCATAATCATACAAAATGACGGAAACGGGAAGACTGATCCCCATGGGCGGGGCGACATCCGGAACGTTCATCCAAAAATACTCCCTTACGCCGTTCCAGGAAGTCGC
>CALVLW010000047.1 GCA_944341315.1 uncultured Clostridia bacterium | reverse complement strand
TCTCCTGAATACAGTATAACACATAAAAATCAAAATTGCAAACAAATGTTTCCATGATTTTGCTTGAATTTTAAAAAAAGTGTAGTATAATATACAGGAAACAGAAAGAGAAAAAGCGGCGGAGGTGCTTGTTATGGATAAAAAGACCGGTCACGGACAGATGTGCGTGCTGTACGACAGGGAGTGTATCGGCTGCATGGAGTGCGAAACGTGCGACCTCGATCCGGACAAGATATGCGATAACTGCGGCAAATGCCTTGACGTAAAGGAATTTGCAACTATAAAGATAGACGGAATAGTGGGACTTGACGAAAACAAAGGGAGTGGCCGCTGAACGCAATTCCGTAAGATAGTTTATTGCGATAAAAGTATTATGACTATAAAAGAAATCCGGCTTTCGGAACTCGTCGCAGTCCGGTTGATCGCGCTTTCAAAAGAATGGGAACAAGAAAATTCCTGCTACGGTTATCGTAGAAACAACCCGGACGATCTTAAAGATAAGCGGATCTTTGTCGCAACGGACGGAGATCTGATCTGCGGATATCTATTCGGCCATAACGCAACGACCGAGAAAGACGCCTCGATCTATAAAGCCGGAACAAAATATTTTGAAATTGACGAGTTGTACGTTAAACCGCAATACCGAAATCGCGGGATCGGTAAAAAGCTGTTCAGGTATGCGGAAAAGGCGGTGTCGCCCGACGTTAACATTATCATGCTTACTACCGCCGCAAAAAATTTCCGCGCCGTCCTGCATTTCTATATAGACGAGCTCGGCATGGATTTTTGGAGTGCGCAACTTTTCAAAAAAATAATATAAACTTAGATACCTTAGATACGGGAATTGCCGTTTGGTCACGTTCTTTTTATATATTTTTTCAATTTGCCGACGCGTGCGTTTTCTATCGTGCAGTCGATCTCCATTCCGTCGGCGCCGTACCTGCGCGCACGTTCCGCAACGGCGTCCGAACACGCGGAGTATTCCGCCATATCTTTATAAGGCACGCACAGCGTGCAGTCGGTGAATTTTTCTTGGAACTCTCTGTATATGGCGGCTTTCAGCCCGTCGATATTTTTGCCGTACTTTGCCGAGATGCACACAAAGTCGGAGTATGGCGTGAGGTCTTCGAGATCCTCGCACTTGTTCAGCACTTTTAAGTACGGTCTGTCAAACCCAAGCCCTTCGAGCGTCTGCATCGTCGTCTTAAACTGCATGTCGTGGTCGCCGGCGGCGTCGCACACGATGAGCGCGAGGTCGCAGTTGAGCGCGCTTTCGAGGGTAGATTTGAACGCCTCGACAAGTTCGTGCGGCAAGTCCTGCAGAAAGCCGACGGTATCGACGAGCAGAAAGTCCATGCCGTTGAGCCGCATCTTTCTGGCGGTAGGATCCAGCGTAGCAAACAGAGCGTCCTTTTCGAGTACGCCCGCGCCCGTGAGCCTGTTCATAAGTGTGGATTTGCCGGTATTCGTGTAACCGACGAGCGCCACGGTGCGCATGTTCCGCTTTTCGCGCCGCTTTACCGTAAGCGCTCGGCGGCGCTCGGTGTCTTTCAGTTTTTCTTCGAGATAATTTATTCGTGCCCGTATGTGGCGCCTGTCCGTTTCGAGCTGAGTTTCGCCCGGCCCGCGCGAACCTATGCCGCCGCCCAGCCGCGAAAGCGCTTCACCCTTTCCTTTCAGGCGCGGATACAGATATCTGAGCTGCGCAAGCTCGACCTGCAGTTTCCCCTCGGCAGAGGCGGCGCGCCCGGCAAAAATGTCGAGTATGAGCGTCGTTCTGTCGATGACTTTTCTGCCGTCGAGCGCTGACGAAATATTAAGCGTCTGCGAAGGGGAGAGCGAGCCGTTAAAGAGTATCGTAATATCTTCCAGCCCGCTTAAAAGCGTGCGTACGTGTTCGAGCTTTCCGCTGCCCAGATAGGTGGCGGGATTGACTTTTTTTATCGTCTGATAGGTGGTGCCGCAGTATTCGGCGCCCGCGCTCTCTATCAATGCTACGGCCTCTTCGTGCAGAACGCGGCAGTTGTCGTCCAGCCTGGGCTGGATTACATATACTTTTTCCATAAATTTATCGTTCGTCGTCGGGGCGCGTGAGTTTTACTTTGCCTACGACGGCGCGGCGGTTGTCGTCGCTTATCGCGGCGTAATGCTTGCGGGTGGTGTTTACGTCCTTATGGCCGAGGATGTCTGCAACTATGTAAATATCGCCCGTGGCCTTATAAAGCTGCGTGCCGTAGGTGGAGCGCAGTTTATGCGGCGAGATCTTTTTTAACGGTGACACGATGCGCGCGTATTTTTTTACGAGATTTTCGACGGCGCGTACGGTAAGGCGCCTGTTCTGCGCGGAGAGGAAAAGCGCTCCGCCGTCCTCGAGATCCTGTTTTTTGCGTTCTTCCTTTTGATCGATGTAGCGCATCAGTGCGCCCGCAACGTCTTTGTCGAAGTAAAGAATGGACTTGCTGCCGCCCTTGCGCGTCACTATAAAAGAATTGTTGTCAAAGTTAAGATCGTCGTCGTTCAGTCCCACAAGCTCGCTTATTCGTATGCCCGTGCCCAGAAACAGCATCAGTATCGCGGTGTCGCGGACTTTGTTCTTTTCGTGATAAGCGCGCTGATGGGGGGTGAGGCCGTCGCCGCTTTCGGCGGTGCCGATAATATCGAAAACTTCGTTTTGCTCGAGCCGTATGATAGGCTTTTCGTGCAGTTTCGGCGTGGGGACTTTTGCGGAGTTGTCAACCGAGATCAGCCCTTTATTGAAAAAGTGTTTGAACATGGCGCGCACGGACGAAAGCTTACGCGCCTTGGCGCGCTCGTTGCAAAAGTGGTCGCGGCCGGCGTATTTGTAGTGCGTGAGAAAGCCGAGATAATACTCGATATCCGTATTCGTAACGACCTCGAGATCGCTCAAGGAAATTTCGCGCACGGTCTTTCTGCCGCGATAGACGCGCTCCTGCATATAATAAAAGAAAATTTTAAGGTCGTGCGCGTAATTCAGGCGCGTGAGGGCGCTGGTCTGACTCTCTATCGCCACGAAATAATCGTAACAGAACGGAGGGAGATCCTCGTTGAGCAGCCGCTCGACCGTCTCTATGTTCTTGTTGTTGCGCTGAACGTAATAATCGGTCTTTTTCATACCTGAATTATATCACCGCGACGGCAGGATGTCAAATATTTTACGAAGTGTTGTGCTTGACAACGCAAATTACAGCCTGTATAATGTGACTTAGTGATATTATTACGATCAAAACCGCAGACGGCGGTTGACGGAGAAGAGATGGTAGTTTTACGGCAGTGGCGCCCGGAGGACGCGCCCGGGCTTGCGAGAGCCGCAAATTCAGAGGGAGTGGCATACAATCTGCGCGAAGGCTTTCCGCAGCCGTACACGGAGGAGAACGCCCGCGCCTTTATTTCGGCGTGCCGCGAATGCGAGGGACGCACCAACTTAGAGCGGGCGATAGAGGCCGACGGAAAGATCGCCGGTACCGTAGGAATAAGGTTAAAAGCGCAAAAACAAGGGGAGGCCGTCATCGGAGAGCTTGGCTATTGGCTGGATAAAGATTGCAGAGGAAAGGGAGTAATGACCTTTGCCGTGCAAAAGATCTGCCGCGAAGCGTTTGAAAAGCACGGCGCAGCAAAAATAACGGCGGAGGTATTCGAGCGGAATAAGGCCTCGGTAAGGGTGCTCGAAAAGAACGGTTTCAGTTTTTCGGGAGAAACGTTCTGCCGCAAGGACGGCGAAACGCTGAGGGTGCTCAGATTTTCCTTGTCAAAGACAGAGCTGTAGGCAGGGACACTACCGCCGTGCAGGGCGAAAAAGCGGTGAAGTGACCGTTCCCTTCTTTTCCTTTTAATGTAAAGGGGAGCGCATATAATTATTCGTAAAACACAGCTTTTACGAAATATTAAGGCAAATAAAGGCGAAGAGTGGGCCGCGCAGGCCGCCGGGCGGCATATCGGCACGGAACGTGCCTGCCTTACGCTGCAACCCCGTACCCGCAGACCGCGTAAAGCCGGAAATACCGCAAAACGCCGCAGAAAACGCGGCTCCGAGGTCAAAGAACTTGTCTTATTCTGTCTCACGGGCCGTAAATCGGTTTTTACAAGCGCCTGTCTCTGCTGCGGATGAGTTCCGTTGCTATCCGGTCATGCCGTTTGCGGCAGCAGTAAAACCGAAAAGACAACATATTGTTATTATGTCAGGCATAGTACAACATATATTGAAAACACCGTGGCGGCAAATATGCCGCCACGGTAAATTTTCAGCCTTTAAGCGATTTAAGGTTCCAGATATTGTCTGCATATTCCTTTATGGCTCTGTCTGCGGCAAATACGCCGGACGAAGCTATATTCATCAAAGACATCTGATTCCACTTCTTTTTATCCGAGGAATAGAGTTTTGAGATATCGCGCTGCGTCTGCCTGTACGATTCAAAGTCCGCCATGCACATATAAGGATCAGCGATCGGCGCGCCCATCGTGCCCGTCGTAAGATAAGCGGCTATGTCGGAGAACGACTGACCGTTGAATCCCACGATGAGGGCTTCGACTATCCTGCGCAGCCTGGGAGAATCGTTGTAATATTTGTTGGAGCTGTAGCCGGACTTCCATATATCGTCCACTTCGGCGGCTTTAAGTCCGAATATGAAGATATTTTCTTCGCCTACAGCCTGCGACATTTCGACATTGGCGCCGTCGAGCGTGCCTATGGTGAGCGCGCCGTTTATCATGAACTTCATGTTGCCGGTGCCGCTCGCCTCTTTGCCTGCAAGCGATATCTGTTCGGATACCTCGGATGCGGGCATAAGTTTTTCGGACATGGTGACGTTGTAATCTTCCATATATACAACGTTGAGTTTTTCGTTTATCTTTTTGTTCTTTTTGATGTCCTCGGCAATAAAGTTTATCAGCTTTATTATATTCTTCGCCATCTGGTAGCCCTGAGCGGCCTTTGCGCCGAAGATATAAGTTTTGGGCTGTATGTCGAGGTCGGGGTTTTCTTTTAGGTCGAGATAGGTGTCGATGATGTTGAGCGCGTTGAGCAGCTGGCGCTTATACTCGTGCAGGCGTTTGGCCTGAACGTCGAACAGCGTATCCGGATCGATGATAACGCCCTGCTTTCTGAACGCAAACTCCGCAAACTGACGTTTCTTTATCGCCTTTATCTCGCCGAGGCGCTTGAGCACGCCTTCGTCGTTTCTGAATTTTTTGAAGTTTTCGAGCACGGGCGCGTTGAGCACGTACCCGTCGCCTATGCAGTCGTTGAGCAGCTCGCAAAGTTCGGGGTTGGATTGGCAGAGCCACCTGCGGTGCGCGATGCCGTTGGTAACGTTGGTGAACTTTTCGGGCGTGTATTCGTAAAAGTCTTTGAATACCGAATGTTTGATTATGTCGCTGTGCAGTGCGGATACGCCGTTTACTTTGTGACCGCCGTAAACGGAGAGATTGGCCATTTTGACCTTGTCGTATTCGAGTATCGCCATGCGCGATATCTTGCCCCATTCTCCGGGATATTTTTTCCACAGGTCTTCGCACATGCGCCTGTTTATTTCCTGGATGATGGAATATATGCGGGGGATCTTCCTGCGCACGAGGTCTTCCGACCACGTTTCGAGCGCCTCTGCAAGCACGGTGTGGTTGGTATAGGCGCACGTGGCCGTGGTTATCGCCCAGGCGTCGTCCCAATTGAAGAAGTTTTCGTCCACCAGCACCCTCATCAGCTCGGGTATCGCCATTGCGGGGTGAGTATCGTTGAGATGTATCGCCGCAAGTTTGGGCAGATCCCTGAGGTCGCCGTATCTGTGTTTGTGGTCGGAAACGATGTTCTGAATGGACGCCGAGCACAAAAAGTACTGCTGTTTAAGTCTTAAAGACTTGCCGCCCTCGTGATTGTCCGCGGGATAAAGCACTTTAGTTATCAGATCGGCGTCGTTGTCTTCGCTCATCGCCTGATAATATTCGCCCTGCGAGAACAGCTTCATGTTGAAGTCCTGAACGGGCTTGGCCTTCCAGAGCCTGAGCACGGAAACGGCTTCGCTGTCCTTGCCGGAGATCATCATGTCGTAGGCTATCGCCTCTATTTCGGTGCAGTTGACGTATTCGGTCTGCATACCGTATTTGGTCCACCTTTCCTGCACCTGTCCGTCGAATCTTACTTTGAAAGATTTATCGCTGCGGTTGGTCAGCCAGACTTCGCCTCCGGGCAGCCACACGTCGGGCAGCTCTATCTGCCAGCCGTCCACTATCTTCTGTTTGAACAGACCGAATTCGTAGCGCAGCGAATAGCCCATCGCGGGATAGTTGCCCGTTGCGAGAGCGTCCATAAAGCACGCTGCCAGCCTGCCGAGGCCGCCGTTGCCGAGACCTGCGTCAGGTTCGAGTTCGTAAAGATTTTCCAGGTCGAAACCGTAAGAGGAAACGACCTTTTTATAAACGTCGGTCGCGCCGAGGTTATAGATGCTGTTTTTGAGCGACCTGCCCAGCAGGAACTCCATGCAAAGGTAATAAACGCGCTTTGCGCGCTTTGCCTTGGTCTTTTTATGGAACTGCTGTCTCTTTTCCAGCAGCAGGTCGCGCACGCTCATTACCACGGCTTTATACATCTGCTCTTCGGTGGCTTCGGTGGGACTTACGCCGAAATATCGCGAAAGTTTGCCCTTTACGGCCTCCTTTACCTCTTTTTCGGTAATAGCTGTACTCATTAAAACTTTTTATCTCCTTTTATCGGTAAGAAAATTGATTTTACCGCGCAAAGACCTTTCTTGCATAAAGAAAGGTCTTTGTGACATTTGCAGTAATCAAATTATAGCATGTTCCGCCAAAATACGCAACTCAATAGCTGAGCATATCCAAATAAAGAGCTTCATACTGTTTTGCCGAACGGCTCCAGCTGAAGTCGGTGGTAGCCGCCCTGTACATAAGCTGCGACCATACTTCCTTGTTCCTGTAATCGGCTATCGCCTCCCTTACCACGAACATCATGTCGTGCGCGTTGTAGTTGGTAAAAGTATAGCCGTTCTGCAGCGGGATTATACTGTCTTTAAGCCCGCCCGTTTCCCTTACCACGGGGATTGTGCCGTAGCGGCAGGCTATCATCTGCGAAAGGCCGCAGGGTTCGGATTTGGAAGGCATCAGGAATATGTCCGCGCCGGAATATATCTTGCGCGAAAGGTCTCCGTTGAACATTATGTTTGCGCTCACTCTGCCGGGGTAACGCCTTTCAAGGTCGGAGAACCAGCCTTCGAAGTGCGATTCGCCCGTGCCGAGCAGGACGAACTGAACGTCGTCCTGCAAGATCTCGTCTATAACCGCCGTCACGAGGTCGAGGCCCTTGTGCGAAGCCAGGCGCGAGATCATTGCGATAATGGGCGAGTCGGGGCTGTCGTTCAGCCCGAGCATGCGCTGCAATTCCGATTTGCACACCTTTTTGCCTGCAAAGTCTTCTGGCGAATAAGGCGCGAACAGGTGCTTGTCGAATTTGGGATTGTAACCGATGTCGTCTATGCCGTTGAGTATGCCGCACAGTTTGAATTCGTTCCTGCGGACGATGGGATCGAGCCCGTGCGAGAAATAAGGATTCTTGATTTCTTCCGCATAGGTGGGGCTTACCGTGGAAAAGCGTTCGCAGCATTCGATGGCGCCCTTCATAAGGTTTATGCAATTATTATATTCCACCAGCCCAGCGTATGTGCCGTAAATATCGAACAGGTCGCTTAAAATATCCATGGAATAGATCCCCTGATATTCGATGTTGTGGATGGTGAACAGCGCCCTGATGAACTGATATTCCTTTTTGAAGCAGTAGTTGGTTTTAAGATAGATCGCCGCAAGCGCCGCCTGCCAGTCGTGGCAGTGCATGACGTCGGGATAGAAATTTATGAAAGGCATTATCTCGAGCACGCTGCGCGAGAAGAACGCGAACCTTTCGCCGTCGTCGAAGTAACCGTAGCAGCCGGGACGCTTGAAATAAAATTCGTTGTCGAGGAAATAGAAGATCACGCCGTCCTTTTCGTAGGTAAATATCCCGCAGTACTGGTTGCGCCAGGCAAGCGGAACGTAGATGTTGCCTATGTAATTGAACTGCTGCTTGAATTCCCACTTTATGTCCGAATACATGGGAACTACGACGCGCACGTCGAACTTGCCCGAAGCGGCAAGCGATTTCGAGAGCGAGCCCACCACTTCCGCAAGCCCGCCCGTCTGTATGAATGGCGTGCATTCCGAAGCTACGAACAATATTTTCTTTTTGTCGCCGTTTGCGACGGGTTGTGCCTGAGCGGGCATCAGATCCTCCTTTGCCGCGTCGGCGGCGTCGTTCCTGTGGCGCTTTACGGCTGCGGCGATGCGCACTCCGTTCCTGTGCTTATCCTCAGAAACTTTGATGTTTTCGTTTATATTCTGCATCAGTACTCCCCCGCGCTCAGATGAGCGAGCCCTTTCCGATAAAGTAAGGTTGAAGTTCGCAGCCGGCAAGTACCCTGTTGTCCCTTATGATGCTGTTTTTGTCGCTTACGACGTAAGCGAGGTTGCAGTCGTGACCGACGTAGTTGTCCGTCATCAGGATGCAGTTCTTTACCACCGCCCCTTTGCCTATTTTTACGCCGCGGAAAAGTATGCAGTTTTCCACGGTGCCCTCTATTACGCAGCCGTCGGAGATGAGCGAATTTTTGACTACCGCTCCGTCGGTGAATTTTGCGGGGGCGCTGTCGTTTACCTTCGTATAGACGTCCCTTGCCCCGAAAACTTCGTTCCGTATGTCCTTTTTAAGCAGGTCCATGTTGGAGTTGAAGTAAGCCACGAGCGAGTCTATGTTCGCGTAATAACCTTCCAGTTTATATCCGTAAAGCCTGAGGTTTTTATTCTTTACGCCGGGCACGAGGATATCCCTGCCGAAGCTGTTGTAACCGTGCTGAATGGCGTCCTGTATAAGGTTGAGCAGGAAAGAGGTGCGCGCCACCATAACGTTTATGTAATTCTTTTTTACGCCCCTCGCCACGGGATTGATGCAGATATCGTCCAGCCTGCCCTCCTTGTCCGTGTCGAAAGTAATGTAATAGCGCGATTTGGTCACTTTGTGTTCGTGATACACGAGCGTGATGTCTGCGTTCTTTTCTTCGTGGAACTTTATCACGTCGCTGTAATCGAGTTTGTAAACGGAATCGCTGTCGGAGAGCACGACGTAGTCCTGCTTGCACTTTTTAAGGAAGGACGTCGCGCCTTTAAGCGCCTCCAGCCTGCCCTTGTAAAGCGTTTCCGATTCGTCGCTGTAAGGGGGCAGAAGTATCAGTCCCCCCTCCTTTCTTGCAAGATCCCAGTCCTTGCCCGTGCCGAGATGATCCATGAGCGACTGATAATTCTGCTTTGTTATCACGCCCACGGTGGTTATCCCCGAATTTACCATGTTGGAAAGCGCAAAATCGATTATGCGGTATCTGCCGCCGTAGGGCACCGAGCCCATCGACCTTACCCTGGTGAGTTCGGGCACGTTTTCGTCGTTAATGCTTGAAAATATTACGCCAACGGTCGAAGCCATTATTCCATACCTCCCTTAAACATCCTTATCCACTATCTCGCCTGCCGCAACGCTGCCGCCGTCTTTGACCGTAATGCCTCTGCCGAGCACCGTTATGCCCGCCGTCTTGCCTTCCAGCTTGCAGGCATCTTCCTTTGCCTCGCCTATCTTTGCTCCGGCGCCGACGGTGACTTCCTCGTCTATGATGGAATAATTTATCTGCGCGCCCTTTTTAACGGTTATGTTGCCCATGAGCACGCTGTCTTTAACGACGGCGCCCTCTTCCACTATGCAGTTGGTGCCTATCACCGAATTTATTATTTTACCTTCGATATCCGAACCGTTTGCAACGAGGCTGTTCTTTACTTCGCCCTCCACGTAAGCGGGCGGCGAGAGCGGGCTGCGCGAATGGATGACGAAATCTTCGTCGTTGAGGTCGAACTTGGGCTGAACGCCTAACAGATCCATGTTGGCTTCGAGCAGCGAACTTATCGTGCCCACGTCCTTCCAATATCCTTCGAAGCGGTAAGAGAACATCTTTTCGCCCGCTTCCAACATCACCGGCAGAACGTTCTTGCCGAAGTCGTTTTCCGAACCGGGAGTCTGCTCGTCAAGTTCGAGATATTTATACAGCTTGTCCGCGCTGAATATGTATATGCCCATCGAGGCAAGGTTGCTCTTGGGTTTGGCGGGCTTTTCTTCGAACTCGTAGATGGAGCCGTCGGGATTGGTGTTTAAGATGCCGAAGCGCGAAGCCTCCTTTAAGGGCACCTCCATGCACGCTATCGTGCACGCAGCGCCCGTTTCCTTGTGCGCCTGCAGCATCTTGTCATAATCCATTTTATAGATGTGGTCGCCCGAAAGGATAAGCACGTAGTCGGGATCGTACATCTTCATAAAGCGGATGTTCTGATAAATGGCGTTTGCCGTGCCCTTATACCACGACGTAGATTTTTTCGCCTCGTAGGGCGAAAGGATGTGAACGCCGCCGAAAGTCCTGTCCAGATCCCAGGGCTGTCCGTTGCCGATGTATTCGTTGAGCACAAGCGGCTGATACTGCGTGAGCACGCCCACGGTATCTATGCCGGAATTGATGCAGTTGGAAAGCGGGAAGTCGATTATCCTGTACTTTGCGCCGAACGACACCGCGGGTTTGGCTATATTACTGGTAAGGGCGTAAAGACGGCTGCCCTGTCCGCCCGCAAGCAACATAGCCACGCACTCTTTTTTTCTTAGCATAACGTTATGTCCCCCAAAATTTATTTTACTATAAGTAATGCGGAACGCGCCGCAAAAATGCCGCAGCGGCGGCGAACGGACGGCGTTCCGAGGCAATATGGGCCATCACCTAAATTATTTTAACATATAATTGTTTACTTTTCAAGACTCAAATCAAAATTTTTGTAACAAATCGGTAAAAAAATATTGCAATTCGAGCAAAGACTGAAATTATTTAGCAGTTTCGGCCTTTTTTTTTGCGGGCGGGCAAAAAAATATCCACCCTTGCGGGTGGATATTTTTTGTTTGGAGGATCAATCGAAGACCGAAAGATCGGGTTTTATCTCCCATACATAAATGGCGCCGGCCGTCCATGAGCACGCGGTAACGAACATTCTGTCGCCCGCCGCGCACAGCGCTTGAAGATTATAACTTGAACCGACCGCGGAGCCGAAATCGAATTTGCCGCCATCGGGGGTAACGACATATGTATCGATATAATTGCCGTTCCAGTCGTACACGTCCACCGGCAGGGTGCTTTGCCCGTTCACGCTGTACGAAATGTAGATATAACTGTCGTAAGAAGTTATGCTCGATACTTTCATGCCGTTATAATAAGGCTGTC
>CALVLW010000046.1 GCA_944341315.1 uncultured Clostridia bacterium | reverse complement strand
AACGGCCAGGGCAACGTATCCAACGCCGTGATTTCGCAAAGCAACTATCACGGAGGCGGCGGGGCGCTTGCTTACGGCATTATCGAGCGCTATAAAAACGAGTACGAAAAGCTGTTTTTCGGGCAATTTACCCGTGACGAAAGGGGCAGGATCTACCCCGCGGGCAGGCAGGCTTCGGCGCTCACCGATTGCCTTATGGCAGAGCTTGCGCGAAACGGAGTAAAACTTTTTACGGGCGTAAAAGTGCAGGCGGCGAGCAAGGGTAAAAATTTTTCGCTTGCGCTTTCAGACGGCTCGGCTGCCTCGGCAAAGTACGTTGTGCTGTGCGTGGGCGGCAAGGCGCAAAAGCAGTTCGGCACGGACGGCTCTTCGTATGCGCTCGCACAGTCGTTCGGGCATAGGATAACGCCTTTATATCCTTCGCTCGTGCAGCTTAAAACGGACACTTCGTATATAAAAACGCTGCGCGGCATCCGCGCCGATTGCAACGTTACGGCCGTCGTAGGCGGCAAAGTCGCGGCGGAAAGCAGGGGCGACGTGATATTCACCGATTACGGCATTTCCGGCAATGCGGCGTTCTCCGTTTCTCCCGCGTTTGCGGGCAGCAAGGGCGAGGTGCGGCTGGAATTTGCGCCCGACCTTACGCTTGAACGGCTCGAAGAAGATATAAAGATAAAACGGTCGCTCGGCTACGAAAACGGCGAACTTCTGGCGCTCACACTCAACAACCAGATAGGCAGGGCGATAGTCAGGCGGGCAGGCTGCGGCGACGCCTCCGTCATAGCGCGCACGGCAAAGAATTTCACGCTCGAAGTTTGCGGCACTCTCGGGTTCGATTACGCGCAGGTGACGCGCGGCGGCATAGACGTGCGCGACGTTAAGAACGACCTCGAAAGCACGCTCTGCCCCGGTCTGTTCTTTGCGGGCGAGGTGCTGGACGTCGACGGCGACTGCGGCGGTTACAACCTTACGTGGGCGTGTGCCTCGGCGGCCGCCGTGGCCGACGAAATTGCGGGAAGAGTAAAAGGATCAAGCGGCTCGATAATATAAAGATCCCCGCCGGCAAGGGCGAGGACAGGCTGTACGAAATTGTAAAAAGAAAGGCCGGCGGCAAGCTCGGCTATTTCAGGATAATAAAAAAATCGCTGGACGCGCGCGATAAAAACAACATTTTCTGGCTGTATTCGGTCGCGTATTCGGAACACTGCGAAAGTGAAGGGAAACCTCCGTTGGAGAGGTTGAAAAACGCGCCGCGCGTGTGCATTATAGGCAGCGGGCCTGCGGGGCTTTGCTGCGCCGTGCGGCTGTGCGAACGCGGCTATTCGCCCGTGATAATAGAGCGAGGCGGCAGCGTGGAGGAGCGCGAACTTGCAACGCGCGCATTTTTTTCGGAGCGCAGGCTCGACGAAGAGTGCAACGTGCAGTTCGGCGAGGGCGGAGCCGGCACCTTTTCCGACGGCAAGCTGAACACGCAGACCAAGGACGGGTTCAACCGCGACGTGCTTGAAATTTTCGTCCGTTTCGGCGCGCCCGAAGAGATACTCTATCTCAACAAGCCGCACATAGGCAGCGACAAGCTGAAAACCGTGCTCAGAAATATCCGCTCGTACGTCGAAAGCTGCGGCGGAAAATTTCTGTTCAACTGCAAGTTTACTGGGTTCACGCAAAAGGACGGCGCGCTTACGTCCGTATCGTACGAAGGCAGCGGCGGCTCGGGCGAACTTGCCGTTTGCGCGGCGGTGCTCGCCGTGGGGCATTCCGCCCGCGACACTTTCCGTATGCTGCACGCAAACGGCGCGGCTATGGAGCCGCGCGATTTTGCCGTAGGCGTAAGGGTGGAGCACCTTGCGCAAAGCATAAGCTTCGCGCAGTACGGCGATTTTGCAGGGCTACTGCCTGCGGCTGACTACAAGCTGGTTTCGCACGCGCACGAACGCACGGTGTTCACCTTCTGCATGTGTCCGGGCGGCGTGGTCATACCCGCCGCGAGCGAGCGGGGCGGAGTAGTGGTCAACGGCATGAGCGATTTTGCCCGCGACGGCGTAAATTCCAATTCCGCGCTGATGGTGCAGATGCGCCGCGGCGATTTCGGCGAAGGGCTTTTCGACGGAATGGAGTTTCAGCGCAGGCTGGAGCGCGCTGCGTTTGTTGCGGGCGGCGGCGATTACCGTGCGCCCTGCCAGCTTTTCGGCGATTTTGCAACGGACAAGGTTTCGCAGCGGTTCGGAGTGGTCAGGCCAACTTACGCCGCGGGCGTAAATTTCGCTTCGCTTGCGGAGGTGCTGCCGCCGGTGGCGGTTGGGGCGCTCAAAGTTGCCGTGCCCGATATGGCAAGGCGCCTTCGCGGTTTCGACAGCTCCGACTCGCTGCTTACGGGCGTGGAGTCGCGCTTTTCCTCGCCGGTGCGCATATTGCGCGGCGCCGACAGGCAGAGCGTTACCATAAAGAACCTGTATCCGTGCGGCGAAGGCAGCGGGTATTCCGGCGGGATAACCAGCTCGGCCGCGGACGGCATTCGCACCGCCGAGTTTTTGTATGAACTGCATAAAAGTGAGTGCGGTCATTAAAATGATATGCCGTTTTCATACATAATTCACATAGTGCAGCTATAATCTTAGCGGAAACGAAGGGAGGATGTTCCCGCAGACATTGCTCACACTCAACTTTTTTCATATTCTCTCGAGGGGACTGCGTCATGGCGCAGTCCCCACCCCTTTTCGGGCATAAAAAGCGGCGCCGCGTTATTCCGCGGCGCCGTATGCGCTGTCAATTCAGATGGTTTCCACGCTTATAAGGTTGGCGTTGCCGCTCTTTCCGTTGGGCTTGCCGCCGGTGAGCACTATCTTGTCGCCCTTGTTCACGAGTCCCGTCGCCATGGCGGCGCACTTTCCGAAGTGGAAGAGTACGTCCACGGAGGAGAATTCTTCGCTCATCACGGGGATAACGCCCCAGCTCAAAGCAAGTTTTCTGTAAGCGCGTTCGTCGGTGGTCATTCCTATGATGTCTATCATGGGGCGGAAACGGGAAACGAGCTTGGCGGTGTAGCCGGAGCGGGTGCAGGCGACTATCAGCCTTGCGCCTATGTCCTGCGCCAGCGTGCACGCTGAGTGCGAAAGCGCCTCGGACAGGTTTTTGATGTGGTAATCTTCGGGCTTGATGTAGTTGATGTACTGCGTGTTGGCTTCCGCCTGCGCGGCTATCTTTGCCATTGCCTTTACCGCCTCCACGGGGTGTTCGCCGGCGGCCGTTTCGCCGGAAAGCATTATGGCGGAGGAGCCGTCGTAAACGGCGTTTGCCACGTCGGATATTTCCGCGCGGGTTGGGCGGGGATTGGTTATCATCGATTCCAGCATCTCCGTGGCGGTTATCGAGCGCTTGCCCTGTATGCGGCATTTGTGGATTATCATCTTCTGTATGTTGGGCACTTCCTCGAAAGGTATCTCCACGCCGAGGTCGCCGCGCGCCACCATTATGCCGTCGCTCGCTTCGAGTATTTCGTCTATGTTGTTCACGCCTGCGCGGCTCTCTATCTTGGCGATTATCTCCACTTCGCCTTCGGGCGAACCGCATTCTTTAAGCCAGTTCCTTATATCTATCACGTCCTGCGCGCGCGAAACGAACGAGCAGGCGATAAAGTCTATGCCGAGTTTAAGGCCGAACGCGATATCCGCCTTGTCCTGTTCGGATAAGTAATCCATATGCAGGACTTTGTCGGGGAAGAACATGGATTTCCTGTTGGAAAGCTCGCCGCCCACGATTGTTTTGCATATCACTTCCGGTTTTTTTACTTTTACCACTTCAAAAGACATCAGTCCGTCGTTCAGAAGGACTTTGTCGCCGGGGTTGAGCTCTTCGCATATGCCCTTAAAGGAAACGGATACCTTGCTCTTGTCGCCCTCAATCTTTTCCGTGGTAAAAGTAAAGGGATCGCCGTCTTCAAGAAAGATCTTTCCTTCCTTAAACGTGCCTATCCTGAATTCGGGGCCCTTGGTGTCGAGCATTATGGCAATGGGCGCGTTCTTTTTTGCGCGCACCTTTTTTATCTTTTCTATCTTGTCTGCCTGCTCTTCGTAGGTGCCGTGCGAAAAGTTTATCCTCGCAACGTTCATGCCTGCGTCTATGAGTTCGGAGATGGTCTCCTCCGTGTCGCTGGCGGGGCCGAGTGTGCAGATGATCTTTGTCTTTTTCATTAACAACTCCTGTAATAAAATTCTGTACCGCATTACATTTTAAGATAATTTTGACGAAAAAGCAATTAGTTAGAAATAGTTAGCGAAAATAGTTACAAATTTTTTTTGTTTGTGTTACAATTCATATATCCGAGCCGGACATACGGTCGCGGGCCGCGGAAGCGGCGTGAGGAAAGTCCGAGCATCGCAGGGCAAGGATGCCTGCTAACGGCAGGAGGAGGCGACTCCAAGGAAAGTGAACAGAAATACACCGCAGCTTTTCGGCTGTAAGGTTGGAATGGCGAGGTAAGAGCTCACCGTCGCCCCGGCAACGGGGCGAGCCAATTAAACCCCATCCGATGCAAGATTGGGATAAGGGCTGCGTTCGATCGCAGGGCTGCCCGTCCGTCCTTATCCGTTAATATCGCTTTAACCTGCAGGCGACTGCCGGTATAGATAGATGACCGTACACGACAGAACTCGGCTTACAGGCCGGTCTCGGATGCGCCGCGGCGATTTTCGCCGCGGCGTCTTTATATGGTTTTTACAGTAAAGTCGTATTCGGGCGCCTCGCCGAACGTCAGCGCACGCACGAAGTCTGCGCGCGCGTCGCTTTTAAGGCACTGCGCGGCGGCGTTAGCAAGCCCGTTCAGGCTTGACTGTTTTATCACGCAGGGCAGCGGCGAGCGGGCAAGTTCAGCGAACAGCTCGTTTTTACGCTCCTTTTTTACGGCGAGCGGCTTTATATAAGTCCCCTCCGCGATGTAGCGGAGCGCGTCGTCGGCGTACAGCCCAAGCGCGTTTGCCGTGAGTATGCGCCTTATGCGCGAGGAGGTGTAGCGCCTGTTCGTCGCCTCCGATATTATGCTTTCGACGGGCAGCGACGCAAGGCTTTTCAGTTTGTTTTCCAACCCTTCGGTGCAGCCGAATATGCGCGCCATGTCGCTCTTTTTTGCGGCGTTAAGCGCATAGCGCACGATTGCGTCCGCCCGTGCGGCGGCTGCCGCGGTATCGGTGTTTTTCAGGTCTTTGAGCACGTATCCCGGCAGACTGCCTGCGATGCGCGGATCGGACAGGTGCGCGCGGATGGCGCTTGCCGAGGAAAAGTCGTCTTTCAGCCCGCCGTCGGCGTAACCGCCGCCTATGCGCAGCACGGGCAGTATCTCTATGTCCGCGCCCGATTGTTTTATCGCCCGCGCGTACTCCGTTGCGAGTATGCCGTTCGGCGAGTTTACGATGGTTCCGTCCGCGCCGCGGGCCTGCATGGCGGCGGCAAGGCTGCGCTTATAGCTTTCGCCCGCGCGCAGTCTGTCTTTGAATTCTTCGGCCGCCCGCAGGGAGTCCGCCAGGACTGCGGCGCGCGCTATCTCGCCCCCGTCGGCGTTTTCGCTGCCGAACGCGAGCGTCTTTACCGCGGGGATGGTTTTGAGTATTCCTATGGCTCCGCGGGCAAATATCTCTGCCGGAGCCACGGAAAACGCCGCGGGCAGTTGCAGCACGCAGTCGGCTCCGCCGCGCACGGCGTGTACGGCGCGCACGAACTTAGGCAGTATCGCCGCTTCGCCGCGCTGCGTAAAGCTGCCGCTCATCAGGCAGAGCACGCAGTCGCATCCGGAGAGTTCCCTCGCCCGCTCTATAAGATATTTATGTCCGTTGTGAAAGGGATCGTATTCGCAGATAACCGCACAGATTTTCATGATGTTTACGGCGCCCGTTTTTCTTTACATTGCAGAATTATTGTTATATAATAATATGCGTAACGGCGCGTCGCACCCGGCGCGCGCTTTACATTATAGATTATATATCAAAAATCGGGATAAATAAAGTGTTTTAAGGAGATATTATATGGCATTACTTGACGAGATCAAGGCAAAGGCTGCCGCCCTTAAAAAGACGATAGTGCTTTGCGAAGGCGAAGACAGGCGCGTGGTGGAGGCCGCCGCCGCGATAACTAAAGCCGGGATAGCAAAGATAGTGCTCGTCGGCAACAGGGAGGAGGCCGAAAAGGTCGCCCCCGGAGTGGACCTGACGGGCGTGACCTTGATAGATCCGCTCACTTCGGACAAGACCGCGGAATATGCAAAGATACTCTACGAAGCGCGCAAAGCCAAGGGCATGACGGAGGAGCAGGCCGCGGAGCAGGCAAAGGACAGAACGATGTTCGGCGCGCTCATGTTAAAGGCGGGCGACGTGGACGGCTACGTTTCCGGCGCATGCCATTCCACGGCGAACACCCTTCGCCCCGGCCTTCAGGTGGTAAAGACCGCCCCCGGCATAAAGACGGTGTCCAGCTGCTTTATTATGATAGCCCCCAACGGCGGCAACAAATATAATCCCGACGGCGTGGCGGTGTTTGCCGACTGCGCAATAAACATAGAACCGGACGCGCAGCAGCTTGCCGACATAGCGATATCTTCGGCAAAGTCCGCAAAGACGCTCGCGGGGATCGAGCCCCGCGTTGCGATGCTCTCGTTCTCAACGAAAGGTTCGGGCAACGACGACAAGTTCTTCAAGTCCGTTCCCAAGATGCAGGAAGCCACGCGGCTCGCAAAGGAGATGGCTCCCGGGCTCGCGCTCGACGGAGAATTCCAATTCGACGCGGCGGTGGCTCCCGAGGTGGGCGAATTAAAGGCGCCCGGCTCCGAGGTGGCGGGGCACGCAAACGTGTTCGTGTTCCCCAACATCAACGCGGGCAACATCGGTTACAAGATCGCCCAGCGATTCGGCGGTTATATGGCGATAGGCCCCGTTTGCCAGGGCTTTGCAAAGCCGCTCAACGATCTCTCGCGCGGGTGCACGGTGGAAGATATTGTCGCAACGGTCGCGGTCACCGCGCTTCAGGCAGAATAATTTTAACGGAGACGACGAAATGAAGATACTTGTCATAAACGCGGGCAGTTCCTCGCTGAAATATCAGCTCATAGACATGGAAACGGAGGGCGTGCTCGCCAAGGGCGGATGCGAAAGGATAGGCATACCCGGTTCGGTGCTCAAAGCAAAGGGCAACGGCAGGGAAAAGGTGTATAATAACGATATGCCCAGCCACAAAGTGGCGATAGAACTCGTGCTCGAAGCTCTGCACGACGCCGATATAGGCGTTATAAAGTCCATGAAGGAGATAGACGCCGTCGGGCACAGGATAGTTGCAAGCGGCGAATACTTCAAAAAGACCACGCTCGTAACTCCCGAGGTGCTCAAAACGCTCGAAGAAAAGACCTTCGAGCTGGCTCCGCTGCACAATCCCGCGGCGGCGACCGCCATCCGCGCATGCATGGAGGTGATGCCCGGCACGCCCATGGCGCTCGTGTTCGACTCGTCCTTCCATCAGACGATGCCCGAAAAGGCGTATCTCTACGGCATAAAATACGAGGACTACAAGCAGTACGGCGTGCGCAAATTCGGCGCGCACGGCACCAGCCACAAGTTCGTCTCGCAGGAGGCGGCAAAGTATCTCGGCAAAAAGCCGGAGGAGCTTAAAATAGTTACCTGCCACCTCGGCAACGGCTCTTCGATAACCGCCGTCGACGGCGGCAAGTGTGTGGATACTTCCATGGGCTTCACCCCGCTCGCCGGCGTGCTGATGGGCACCCGTTCGGGCGATATAGACGCGTCCGCGGTGGAATTTCTCGCCCGCAAAAAGGGGCTGTCCCACGCTGATATGGTCACTTACCTCAACAAACAGTGCGGCGTTGCGGGCATCTCAGGCGTTTCCAGCGACTTCCGCGACTTGGAAGCGGGGATGGAGGCGGGCAACGAAAGGTGCAAGCTCGCCCTGGATATGTTCAACTATCAGACTAAGCGTTTCGTGGGCGCTTACGCCGCCGTTATGGGCGGGCTGGACTGCATAGTGTTCACCGCCGGCATAGGCGAAAACACTCCCTACGTGCGCGCGGGCGTGTGCGAAGGCCTGGAATTTCTCGGCGTAAAGATAGACCTTGCAAAGAACGAAGGCAGGGCGGAAGGCATACGCGACATCTCTGCGGAGGGCAGCAAAGTCAAGGTGCTTGTTATCCCCACCAACGAAGAGCTTGCCATCGCGCGCGAAACGGCGGAACTTCTGTAAAAAATTGTAGCGGCCGTTTACAAAATAAGTTGACAAACATTCGGCTATATAATATAATTGCATAGTCGGTTCGGTATGATTATTGACGTTGCAAGGCAGCTGGCCTTAAAAAATTACCGCGGCGCTTTCCGCTTCGAGCACGACTGCCCGCAGGAGTTCGTCATCCTTCCTTCCGCCCGTATAGCGGGCAAGGTAACAGTGGAGGGCGAATTTGAGATCTACGACGACGATTCCGTCGGCGTGGCGTTCAGGGTAAGCTATCTCATTGCAGGTCAGTGTTCGTATTGCCTCGAACCTGCGCAAAAACAGGTCGAATACGAGGCGGAAGTGCTGTATCTTACCGAAGATGACGGCGAAAATTATTCGTACGACGGCTCCAGGCTGGACCTGACGACTGCCGTAAACGATGCCATCCTCTTCAGCCAGCCGCAGGTGCTTTTGTGCCGCGAAGGCTGCAGCGGGATAGATATCAAATAAACAGAGCAAGAAAAAGAGGTGTATAAAGATGGCGGTACCCAAGGGTAAACAATCCAAAAGCAGGACTAACAGCAGGTTTGCAAACTACAAGGCAACGGCTCCCACGCTGGTGGAGTGCCCTCATTGCCACTCCATGATGCAGGCGCACAGGGTGTGCGCAAATTGCGGCTATTACGACAAGACCGAAGTTATAGCGCAAAAGGAAAAGAAGGACTGATCCGGCCTTTGAAAAGAAATCGGGCGGGCTGCTTTAACGGGCAGCCCGTTTTGTCGTATGTAACTCCGCGCGGCGCCTGCCGCGCTTTTTTTGTTATTTCGTTTGACATTCGGGCATGCGTGAGCTATAATTAAATCATACAAAATAAGTAGGAATTAAAGGGGCCGGATTTGATCAGATCATACGATATAACGGGCATGACCTGTTCGGCGTGTTCTTCCGGTATAGAGCGCGTCGTGGGAAAACTCGAAGGTGTGCGTTCCGCGGAAGTCAGCCTTATGGCAAAGAGCATGAAGGTGGACTTCGACGAGAGCGCCGTAAGCGAAGAGCGGATATTCGAAGCGGTAAAGGAGCTCGGCTACGGCATATTCCGTGAGGGCGAACGCGGAAAAAAGGAGGAAGAGGCGCGCGACAGGCAGACGCTCGTACGCCTTATAATTTCGCTGTGTCTGCTCGTGCCGCTGCTTGTTGTCTCTATGGGGCATATGGCGGGCATGCCGCTCGGCCTGCTTTCCCCGCATAAAAATCCGCAGTGGTTCGCGTTTTATCAGTGCCTGCTTTCCGCGGCGATAACGGCCGTCAATTTCCGGTTTTTTACGAGCGGGGCAAAGGCGCTCTTTAACAAAGTGCCCAATATGGACACCCTCGTTGCGCTGGGCGCGGGCGTGTCGTTCTTGTATTCGCTGGCGGTAACGATAGTCATCTTTGCCGATCCGGGCGCGCCCGGCGCCGCCGACCACGCGATGAACGATCTTTACTTCGAGTCGGCGGCCACGATACTTACCCTCGTAACCGTTGGCAAATTTCTCGAAGAAAAGTCCAAGCGCCGCACGGGCAGCGAGATAGAAAAACTCTTGCGGCTCGCCCCGGACGAAGTGATAAGGGAGTGTGAGGGCAGACAGGAAAAAATACCCCTTTCGCAGGTTAACGTCGGCGATATCCTTGTGGTCAGGCAGGGCGAATATATCCCCGCCGACGGCGTGATAACGGAGGGCAGCTCCTTTGTGGACAAATCGGCAATAACGGGCGAAAGCCTTCCCGTGGAGGTCGCTGCCGGCGACGAGGTAACGTCTGCCGCGCTCAACAAGAGCGGCGTGATAAAGATGCGCGTAGAACGCACGGGCGCCGACAGCACGCTTTTCAGGATAATAAAGATGGTGCGCGAGGCGGGCGCCTCCAAACCGTCGATACAGAAGTTTGCCGACAAGGTCGCGGGCGTGTTCGTGCCTGCGGTAACGGCGATAGCGCTGCTCACGTTTGCCGTGTGGCTCATAATAGACGGGAGTTTCGTCCCCGGGCACTGCGTGAAGTACGCGATAAGCGTGCTCGTGGTATCCTGTCCGTGCGCGCTCGGTCTTGCCACGCCCGTGGCTATCATGACGGCAACGGGCAAGGCGGCTTCGCTGGGCGTTCTGTATAAGGACGCCGAAAGCATGCAAAAAGTCTGCTGCGTTAACGCCGTGCTGCTCGACAAGACCGCCACGCTTACAGAGGGCAAACCGAAAGTCACGGACGTCGTCACGTTCGGCGCGGACGAAAAGCGCGTGCTGTTCGTTGCCGGCGGCATAGAAAAAAATTCCAATCACCCGCTTGCCGAATGTATAGTCGAGCATGCCGGTAACTGCGCCGAGGTAACGGCGTTTGAGTACGTCGTCGGCATGGGCGCCAGGGCTTCGTTCGAAGGAAAGGAGTATCTGCTCGGCAACGAAAAACTGCTCGGCGGCGTTCCGTTCCCCCGCGAAGCGCGGCTGCGCGCGTCGGAACTGGCTGCGCAGGGCAAGACGGTGGTATGCCTTGCCGAGGACAAAAAGCTCGTCGCGCTTATCGCCGTCGCCGACACGCTCAAAGAGGACAGCCGCGAGGCGGTGGAACTGCTCAAAAGCAGGGGCGTGCGCGTGGGGATGCTCACGGGCGACGCCGAAAGCACCGCGAAAGCGATAGCGGAAAGCGTGGGCATAGACGATTTCGTGTCGGAAGTTATGCCGGAGGATAAGCTGCGCGCCGTCACTAACCTGCAGAGCGCGGGCGGCAACGTGGCGATGGTGGGCGACGGCATAAACGATTCGCCGGCGTTAAAGCAGGCGGACGTGGGCATAGCCATGGGCAGCGGCACGGACGTAGCCATAGACTCTGCGGACGTGGTGCTCGTAACGGAAGACCTGCGCGCGCTCGACGATATGTTCGCGCTCTCCAAGGCTGCCGTGCGCAACATAAAGGAAAACCTGTTCTGGGCGTTCATATACAACGTGATAATGATCCCCGTCGCCGCTGGCGTGTTCGATTGGGCGGGGTTTACGTTCAATCCCATGTGGGCGGCGGTATGTATGTGCCTTAGCTCGCTGTTTGTAGTGCTGAATGCGTTAAGACTGTTAAGGTTCGGCAACAAACGCTATAAAAGGCGGACGGAGTGCGAAGGCTCGTGCGGCCTGCCTCTGCGCGAAAGCGACGGAAAAAATTCTTCGGAGGACGATATGAAAACGATCGTAAACATAGAAGGCATGTGCTGCGAACACTGCGCAAAGCGCGTGGAGGGTGCTCTCTCCGCCGTACACGGCGTGGTCAGCGCGGACGTAAAGTTAAAGAAAAATCTTGCCGTTCTGCGCTCGCGCGCGCCCCTCTCGCGGGACGAGATAACTTCTACGGTGGAGAACGCGGGCTACAAAGTCACCGGCATAGAAGAGAAGTGACAATGTTATATCGTTTATGACATTATCCGCCGGAAATACGCATTGACATATATGCACCCGAGGCATTATAATTTTAACCGTAAATAAATTTGCGGGAGGAAGTCAATGCAGGAAGTTGCGGAAAACGATCTCATGCTGCTCGACAGGCGTACGGCCGGGCTCATAAAAGAGTACGTTCCGGAGGGCGGCATTCTCGACGAGATAGTGTGTTTCTTTTCGGTGTTTGCCGACAGTACGCGGGTGAGGATCCTCTCCGCGCTCGCCATATCCGAAATGTGCGTAACCGATCTTTCGCGGGTGCTCGGCATAAATCAGACCACCGTTTCCCACCAGCTCAGGCTGCTGAAAAACCTTGGCATAGTCAAGTGCGAACGCTACGGCAAGATAATGTTTTACGGACTCGTGAACGACACCGTGAACGACGTAATGCTCAAAGGCGTGGAGTTCCTAAGCGGCTGAGCGCGCGTTGCGTGCGGCGGGGCAAAACCGTGCGCATTTTGTTCGTTTGCCGCCGATTTAGTATTGCAAAACCTCGTCCCGTTGTGGTATAATACTCAACGGGACGCTTTGTTTTTTATATGGATATAGTAAAGGAAAAACTCAAACTGCTTCCGGATAATCCCGGAGTATATATAATGCTGGACAAGTATTCCAACGTGATCTACGTCGGCAAGGCGCGCGTGCTCAAAAACCGCGTCCGGCAGTACTTTCATTCTTCGCCCAAGCCCGACAAGGTCGTGCGCATGGTCGAAAACGTCGCCGACTTCAACTATATCATAACCAAGACGGAGCGCGACGCCCTCGCCCTCGAAAACAATCTGATAAAAAAATATAAACCGAAATACAATATCCTGCTCAAAGACGACAAAACTTACCCTTATATAAAGGTCGACCTGCACGAAGATTATCCCGCGTTCGGCGTGACGCGCAAGGTAAAAAAGGACGGCGCGCGCTATTACGGGCCGTATATGGGCGGGGTTAATTACAAGGATATACTCGAGATACTGCAGCTTGCCTTTCGCGTAAGGCTGTGCCGCACCGCCGTAAAGGAAAAACCGGTGCGCGAGTGCCTGAACTTTCACATAGGCAGGTGTCTTGCTCCGTGTGCGCACAGGTGCACGCGTGAAGAATACGCGACCTGCGTAAAAAAGGCGGTGAACTTTCTCGAAGGCGACTATAAAGAGGCGGCCGCCGTGCTGCAGGAGAGGATGACCGCGGCGGCGGCGGGCGAAAACTTCGAGCTCGCCCTCGATTACCGCAACAAGACCGAGATGCTCACGCGGCTGGAAGCGCGCAGGATAACTTCGCTTTCCAACTTCCTCGACGCGGATATCATTGCTTACACGACCAACGGGTTGTATTCCGCGGTAAACGTGCTCATCACCCGCAAGGGAATCATGCAGGGCGGCACCAACTACGCGCTCGAAGACGCGCATTCGAGCGACGGCGAGGCGCTTTCGCAGTTCGTTTCGCAGTACTATTCCGACAGGCTGCCGCCGGCGGAGATAATAACCGAGGGCTGCCTCGAACCGGAGCGCGAACTGCTGGAAGGCTTTTTCAGAGAGAAGTATGCAAAGAATGTAAAGCTGACGTTTGCCAGGCAGGGCGTAAAGGCTCAGCTGCTGTCCATGGCGCAGGAGAACGCGCGCGAGTATCTCGAAAAATCCGTGGACCGCATAAAGCATAAAGACGACATGACGGTCAACGCCTGCAAGCGGCTGCAGGAACTGCTCGGGCTTAAAAAATATCCGCGCAGGATGGAATGTTACGACATATCCAACATAAGCGGCGTGGACAAGGTCGGTTCGATGGTGGTGTTCGTGGACGGCGAGGCGGAGCGCGGTAGTTACCGCAGGTTCAGGATAAAGACGGTGGAGGGCGCCGACGACTTTGCCTCGCTGCAGGAGGTGCTCACCCGCAGGCTTTCCAAGCTCGGCACGGACGAAGAGGAGCGCTTCCCCAAGCCCGATCTCGTCATCATAGACGGCGGCAAGGGGCAGCTTTCCGCGGTCAGAAAGATCTTAGACGAGATGCAGGTAAATGACATAGAGCTTATTTCGCTCGCCAAGCGCGAAGAGGAGGTGTTCACCCTCGGCAGCGACGAAAGCGTAGTCATCGACCGCCGCGACTTTGCGCTTAAAATGTTGCAGCGCATCAGGGACGAAGCTCACCGCTTTGCCATAACGTATTTCCGCAATCTTCATTCAAAGCGCAATCTCGAAAGCGTGCTCTCCGGGATAGAGGGCATCGGCAAAAAGAAGAGGACGGCGCTCATGCGGAAGTTCGGCACGCTGGACGGCATAATCAACGCGGACGAGAGCGAGCTTGCCGAAACGGAGGGTATAGGCCCTGTGCTCGCAAAAAACATAAAGGAATACTTCCGGGAAAAGTTATGAGTAAAGTAAATTACGGGCTGATAGTATCCGATTTCGACGGTACGCTGCTCACCACGCGACAGACCGTGCCACAGAACGTAAAGGCGGCAATAGCCGAATATGTGGATGCGGGCGGCGTGTTTGCCGTGTGCACGGGCAGGATGCTCGCTTCCATTCTTCCGCAGGTGCGCGCTCTCGGGCTCAAAGGTCTCGTTGCCGCCTATCAGGGCACGGTCATAGCCGATATAGAGAGCGGCAGGCTGCTCAGATGCGGCGGTTTTTCCGTTGACGACGCGTGCTACGTATGCACCGTACTCGAAGAGCGAGGCGAACCGATTAACGTTTATGCCGGCGACGCAATGTACAGCACTCTGCCGGCAGACGACAAGCTGCTTGCGGCTTACGAAAGGATAACGGGCGTCACCGCCCGCCGCTTTGCGGGCAGGATGTCGGACTTCGTGCGGGACAACGGGCTGTATTGCCAGAAAATAGTAAGCGTCGTTCCCCCCGAAAAAAAGAAGCCGCTGTTCGAATACCTTAAATCCGCCCTGGGCGCAAAGTTCGAGGTGACTTACAGCGCCGCGGTGCTGGTGGAGGTTTCGCCCAAGGGCGACGACAAGGGCAAAGCGCTGGAATTTCTTGCCGGGCACTACGGCGTCCCGCGCGAAAAGACGGTGGCGGTGGGCGACAATTTTAACGACCTTCCCATGATAAAAGCCGCGGGCGTGGGCGTTTCCGTCGCCAACGGCGTAGAGGAATTTCGCGCCTTTGCAGACGACGTCTGCCCCTCGTGCGACGAGGGCGGCGTGGCTTACGTTATAAGAAAATACGGTTTATAATAGTACTATGTGTGAAATACTTGCGCCTGCGGGCGACAAAAACAGCGCATTGGCGGCAATAAACAGCGGTGCCGACGCAGTCTATCTCGGACTCAGGCGTTTTTCCGCGCGCTCGTCTGCTGAAAATTTCGATTTCGCTGGGCTGAAAGAGATAACGGACTACGCTTCGCTGTTCGGCGTAAAAGTGTACGTTGCGATGAATACGCTCGTAAAGCAGAGCGAGATAGAAGGATTTGCGGAGGACGTAGGGCGCGCGTGGCTTGCCGGGGCGGACGCGATTATATTGCAGGACGTCTTTCTCGGCAGGGCGGTGCACCAAGCCTTTCCCGATATAGTGCTGCACCTTTCCACTCAGGCGGGGGTGTGCAACGAATACGGCGCCCGTTTTGCAAAGGAGTCCGGGTTTTCGCGCGTCATCCTCGCAAGGGAGACGGCGTTTCCGGACATTGCAAAGATAGCAAAACTGATAGAAACGGAGGTGTTCGTGCAGGGTGCGCTATGCACCTGTTTTTCGGGGCAGTGTTAC
>CALVLW010000045.1 GCA_944341315.1 uncultured Clostridia bacterium | reverse complement strand
GAGGGGCTCAATTCCACGATAACGGGCTTAAAGGGCAGCATACGCGCGGCGGAAGACATCATGATCGCCCGCGAGATCGCTCTCTCCGAAAGTCTCGGCATACCCGTGCACGTCTGCCATGTCTCCACTTACAGCGGCATAGAACTGATAAGAAGCGCAAAGGCGCGCGGCGTAAAGGTCACCGCAGAAAGCTGCCCGCATTATTTCTGGCTCACCGACGACGCGATCAGGGATTTCGACACCAACACCAAGGTCAATCCGCCCATAAGGGAGGAGCGCGACAGACGGGCGGTGGAGGCGGCGCTTACCGACGGCACGCTCGACTGCATAGTCACCGACCACGCTCCGCACGGCAAAAAGGACAAGCAGGTGGAATACAGTCTTGCCGCCTTCGGCATAAGCGGGATAGAAACAAGCTTCTCGCTTTCCTATACCAAACTCGTAAAGGACGGCGAAATGAGCCTTTCGCAGCTTGCGGAAAGGATGAGCGCGGCGCCCGCGCGCATACTCGGCTTGGACGGAGGTTCGATAAAGGCGGGCGCCCCCGCAGATTTAACGATAGCCGACCTTGCGGCCAAGTACGTCATAGACGGCGAAAAGTTCGTTTCCAAGGGTAAGAACACGCCGTTCACGGGCACGGAAGTTTACGGGAAGATAGTTTATACGATAGTGGACGGCGAAGTAAAGTACGCCGCTAAACGATAAAGAGAGAATAATTTTGCGAGGGATATCATGATAGACAGACTCATCAAAAAGATAATCGACATGCAGAACCCCACCTGCGTGGGGCTGGACACCAGCTTCGACTACCTGCCCGACGACATGCGCGAGGGCATCGCCACGTTCGAAGGCGCGGCGGAAGCCATAACCGAGTTCAACATGAACATAGTTGACAAGGTGAGCGACGTCGTGCCCGCCATAAAGGTGCAGGTTGCTTACTACGAGATGTACGGTTACGAAGGGCTCAAAGCCTTCAATTATACCATAAATTACGCGCTCGGCAGGGGCATGACAGTCATCGCCGACTGCAAGCGCAACGACATAGGTTCCACCGCGGGCTGCTACGCAAAGGCGTTCCTCGGCGGCACCCGGATAAACGAAAACGCTCTGCACGCCTTCCCCGCCGACATGCTCACGGTAAACGGCTATCTCGGCACGGACGGCATACAGCCTTTCGTGGAAGAATGCAAGGCAAACGGCAAGGGCGCGTTCGTGCTTGTAAAGACTTCCAATCCCTCGAGCGGGGAGATACAGGACCTCGAGCTTGCAAACGGCAAAAAGGTCTACGAACACGTGGGCGACCTCGTTGCGGAGTGGGGCAGGGGCCTTGTCGGCAGATACGGCTATTCCGACATAGGCGCGGTGGTCGGCGCCACTTATCCCGAACAGGGCGCGCAGCTTCGCAAGCGCCTTCCCGGCGTGTTCTTCCTTATCCCCGGTTACGGCGCGCAGGGCGGTTCGGCGGAGTCCATCAAAGGCTGCTTCGACGACCGCGGCCTCGGCGGCATAGTAAACAACTCCCGCGGGATCATCTGCGCCTACAAAAAACCCCGTTACAGCGGCATGAGCTATTACGAAGCGGCGCGCGCGGCGTGCCTCGACATGAAGGAAGACCTTGCAAAGACGCTCGGCAAGATGGGCAGATGAGATGAAAGAACTTCTTGCAACGGTAAAGGAAAACAGGCAGATCGCCGAGGGTATCATGGCGATAACGCTCGCGCTGCCCGAGTCCGTCGGCAAAATAAAGGGCGGGCAGTTCGCCAACCTCTCCGTGGGCGATTCCGCGTTCCCGCTCAAAAGGCCGCTGGGCGTGTGCTCGGTAAACGGCAACGACGTAACGCTGTGCTATCAGCTCAAGGGCGACGGCACGCGTAAAATAGCGCAGGCGGAGGCGGGCGACAAGCTTTCCGTGCTGCTGCCTCTGGGCAACGGCTTCGACCTCGGCAACGCGAAAAAGGTAGCCGTGATAGGCGGCGGCGTGGGCGTGTTCCCCCTTGCCGCCGTCGTTGAAGAGTATGCGGGCAAGGTGCAGTTTTACTCTTACATAGGTTTCCGCGGGAGGCAGTACGCCTGCCTTACGGAGGTGTTCGGAAACGTCGGAGAACTCACCGTCGTGACCGACGACGGCAGCCTGGGCGCAAAGGGCAACGCCGTGCAGGCGTTCGCGGACGACCTCGGCAAAATTTCGCCCGACCTTATAATCTCCTGCGGGCCTCCCGTAATGCTCCGCGCCCTCAGATCCGCTCTCAAGGATAACGGCGTGACTGCAAAGTGCCTCGTTTCTCTGGAAGAGCGCATGGGCTGCGGCATAGGCGCCTGCCTGGTGTGCGCCTGCAAAAAGAGCGACGGCCGCAACGCGCGCGTGTGCAAGGACGGCCCGGTGTTCGATATAAACGAGGTCGAGCTGTAATGGAACGCAAGGTCATAGCGGTGCGCAACGGCAGCGCCATGATAATGAATTTCGTGTTCGCGGGATTCGGCGTCGCTGCGCTCGGCGTGCTCGTCTGGCTGACTGCAACTTCGGACGACGCATCGTATATCTCAGTCGGCTCGCTGGCATGCGCCGTGGCGCTCGGAATGGCGCTGTGGTACGGCATACCCGCCGTGCTCATGCTTGGCGCGCCGGTAGAACTCATCGTAAAAAACGGCGAGAATTTTATAATTAACGGCAAAACGGTGCCCCTCACGCAGATAGCGGAAGGACAGCTTAAAGAGCACAGAAAAAACGGCGGCGAATATTCTTACGGCGATATATTCGTTTATCTTAAAAACGGCGGCAAACTCGTCTGCCGCGGGGTGGGCAACGCAAAGGAAAGTTACGCGGCGTTCTGCGCCGAGGTCACCGGCGGTTACGAAAAGCGCGAGCGCAAAAAAGGGCAGAAACAATAAGGATAAGGCAATGAAATTATCGGTTGAAATATGTGGAGTAAAATTCGGCAACCCCGTGATAGCGGCAAGCGGCACGTGCGGCTTCGGCAGGGAGTATAACGAGCTGTACGATATATCCACCGTCGGCGGCGTAAGCACCAAGGGGCTCACTTTGGAGCCGCGCAGCGGCAATCCCGTGCCCAGGATAGCGGAGGGCAAGAGCGTTATCCTAAACGCCGTCGGACTGCAGAATCCCGGCGTGGAGGAATTCATAAAAAACGATCTCGCCTGGCTCAGGTCAAAGACGCGCGTCGTCGCCAACGTGGCGGGCAGGACTTTGGAGGATTACGAAGGTATCTGCGCGCGCCTCGACGGGCTCGTGGACATGATAGAGCTTAACATCTCCTGTCCCAACGTGCGCGCCGGCGGAATGGCGCTCGGCATAAAGCCGGAGAACGTGGAGGAGGTCACGCGGCTGTGCAAGGGCGCGCTCGCAAAGACGCCGCTTGTCGTAAAGCTCTCGCCCAACGTGGAAAGCATCGCCGTAAACGCCCAGGCGGCGGAAAAGGGCGGGGCTGACTGCATATCGCTGATAAACACCCTCACGGGAATGGTGATAGATATAGAGCGGCGCAGGCCGGTGCTCGCCAACAACACGGGCGGCGTTTCCGGCGCGGGCATAATGCCCGTGGCGCTGCGGATGGTTTACGAGGCGGCTCACGCCGTAAGCATACCCGTCATAGGCATGGGCGGGATAACCTGCGGCAAGGACGTCGTTGCGTTCATGATGGCGGGCGCGAGGGCGGTGCAGGTTGGCACGGCAAACTTTACCGACGCTTACGCGATCCCCCGCATCGTGCGCGAAACGGAGGAGTGGCTGTCCGCCCACGGCATAAGCGACGTAAACGAAATAGTAAACACTTTGCGATTAAACTGAACGGAGGAAGTTATGGAACTCAACTATAAACAGCGCTTCATTAAATTCATGGTGGAAAACGGCGTGCTCACCTTCGGCGAGTTCACGTTAAAAAGCGGCCGCAAGGCGCCCTACTTCATAAACACGGGCAATTACAAGACGGGCGCCCAGCTTGCCCGTCTCGGCGAATATTACGCGGCGTGCATCGCGGAAAACGGCATCGCGGGCGAAACGCTCGTCGGCCCCGCCTACAAGGGCATACCGCTTGCCGTTACCACGGCGGTGGCGCTCTGGAACAATCACGGCAGAGACCTCAACTACTGCTTCGACCGTAAAGAGGTAAAGGACCACGGCGAGGGCGGGCTTTTCGTGGGCAAGCAGCTCAAAGACGGCGAAAACGTTATAATAATAGAGGACGTCATGACCTCCGGCAAGGCGCTGCGCGAAATGCTCCCCAAACTTGCCGCCGCGGCAAAAGTTAACGTCACGGGCATGGTCATAAGCGTGGACAGGCAGGAAAAGGCGCTCGGTTCCGAGCTCTCCGCCGTGCAGGAGGCGTTCAGGGAGTTCGGCGTAAAGGTTTATTCCATCGTAACCATGCAGGACATAATCGACGCGATAGAGCAGGGCGTCATCCCGGGCAAGGAATATCTTGAAAAGATGAAGGAATACCGCTCCGTTTACGGCGCGTAAAGCTGAATAAAAAACGTAAGTCCCCTGCGGCGGCAGACCTGCCGCCGCAGGGGACTTTTCACATCAAAAATCTTTTCTTCCCGTCAGATAGTCGAGATCGACTCCGAAATAATCGGCTATCGCGCACAGATTTTCGAGCTTTATCTCGCGCTGGCAGTGGATATACCGCGTAAGCGTCTGCTGCGGTATGCCCATCTCTTTTGCAACCGAGCATATACTTCTGTCGCCTATAAGCTCCTTCAGGTTTTCGGCAAATTTTTCAGTGTACATATCCAAATTCTACACCAAAGGGTGTTATATTATTGACTTAACACCAATCGGTGTGATATAATATGATAAACAACGTCTATAGGAGGGCAACATGAAAAAAATATTTGTTATATCGGCATGCGTTGCGGCGCTTTGCATGACTGCGGCGCTGTATGGTTGCGCGGGCGACGGAGGAAGCGCGGAAAAGGAGCCCGGCGGGGGCGGCGTTCAGCAGGAACAAGGGGAATATTTTCCCGAAGAGGGAGCGGTATATGTTTTTGACAGATGCGTTAAGTTCGACCGGGTAACGGACGGAGTGACTGTCAGCCTGACAGACACTATGAATAATGTTTATAAAGGAGAAACGATAACTTTTACGGACGGCAAATGCGTTTTGGATAACGTAATCGGCGAGGGGTTTGAGGCTGTCGAATTTTCTTATGAAAAGGACGGCGACAGATATGCGATCGTTGTCGGTACCGAAACGCCCGGAGTAGAACAGACTCAATATTTCACCGTAACGGAGGATGAATTCGTTATGTACGGCAAAGCCGTCGTTACGACCGACGGAACCGTAGCGGAACAGACTTCGGAAATGGTATTTACGGCTCGGGAATAAGATACCGGACAGAAATTTTAACGGCGGGAGTACGGACAGCGTGCTCCCGCTTTTATTGTAAGTTCACAGCGTCGAAAACGTATAACCGTTCTCTTTGTAATATTTTATCAGCCTGCGCGTCGCCTCGGGCGTGTTCGTCTTGCGGGTGGAATCGTGCGAAAGCAGCACCACCCTGTCCAGCCCTGCCGAAGTCGTTACCGCCGAGCGGAAGAGCTGTTCGGCGCTGCCGGAGCATTCGGCGTCGCGCGTGCTGGCGTTCCAGTCTACGTATCTCATCCCGTGCTCCGTTGCCGCGGCTATCAGTTCTTCGCGCAGCCCGAACGAGCCTCCGGGGAACCGGTATAAATCGGAGCGCCTGCCCGTTATGCGCTCTATCACGTCGTTGCACCTGTCTATGTCGGCGATAAGGCTGCGTGCCGAGGCGTATATCCGGCGGTAGTCGTGCGTGTACGAATGCACCGCCACGGTGTGCCCGCTCTCCGCTTCCCTCTTTATAAGGTAATCGCGCCGTTCTGCCTGCTGCCCTATAACGAAGAACGTCGCCTTTACGTTCTCTTCGTCCAGGACGTCCAGTATTTTTGGCGTGACTCTGTCGCTCGGGCCGTCGTCAAAGGTAAGGTAGACGGTCTTTGCGGCATGCGGCGCGGCGGCTTCGGCAACCGAAAACGTCTGCGCCGAACCGTTTGCGCCGTAAGCTATCCACAGCACGGCAAAAGCCACGGCGAGTATTGCCGCCGCCGCGGCAAAGTATTTCCTGTTCATACAATAAGGTTGTGCGCTTTTAAGAAAATTACCGCGCGCAAAAATTTTTTCGTGCAAAATTTTCAAACCGCGCGTATTTCCGCTCTGTCCGCACATACTGTATTCAGCTTTCAAGGAGGTAATTTATGAGATTGAACAGCGGCGACTACGCGCCCCGCAGCGGCTCTTACAAGGTGGTCGACAGTCAGGGCAAAACGGTGAACACCGTTTATATCGCGGAGGGCGAAACGCTTCCTCCCACGCAGACTTCCGGCTGCCATTACGAATTTACGGAAGAATAAAAAGGGAACGACTTAAAGAAGAAGGGCGGAGGAAATTCCTCCGCCCTGAATTTTTTGTGTAGAACATGGTTATTGCTGTTTTTCTTTGCTGTATCTATTTATTTTTCCTTGTATTATCAAGGGATTTATCAAAATGCCGAAAATAAGCAGAGAAAGTATTAGACAAATAACTCTGCAATCGCCGGCTCCGAGGTTTTTAAGAGATTTTCCTACATTCCATTGCCATACAAGCGAAAAGATTCCTAACGTTAATATCGAAAGCAATACTACACTGAATCCGCTCAATTTCGTTAATTGCATCGATTTTAGACCATTTTGAACACTTAACATAAAATATATCAAGTAAAGTCCCTGAAATGCGCCCATCAATATAAACATCAGAAGTCTGTTTCGCTTTATCATACATAATCTCTCCATAAAACATGTCAATTGTAGCATGTAATGTGATTTATGTCAATAATATCACATTGTATATCTATAATTCATAAAATAAATTGATATATAATGTGATTTTGCTGTTTTTAATGTGTACCCTCTATCTTTTTATGTGTTTTATACTTTTGTAAAAGACGAGGCGGGTTTTGTAGCCATGGACAAAAATGATATTATAGACAGAATTGGTTATTTCAGGTCAAAGGCAAAACTTTCTCAAAAGGCTCTTTCCATTGACATTGATATGAATATCGGGTATATTAACCGAATGGAGAGCAGAAGGGATTTTTTACCCAGTTTAGAAGTTCTCTTAAAAATCATAAAGGCGTGCGGCATTACGGAAGAGGAATTTTTTTATAGCGATATTGAGCATTATCGGTCTGACAAACAACTCTTGGAAAAACTGAAAGGTCTTTCAAACGAAAAAAGAGAGGCGCTGTTGAAGTTGATTTGATTTGCATTCTGCGGACTACAGATTAAAAAAGTGCGTAAATAAGAAAAAGCCCTGTTTCTTAATACAACAAGGCTTTTTTGTTTAGTGCGCGGCATGTATTTTGCAATTATCGGGTATAGACCGCATACTGCCGCTTTCTATAAATGGAAACCTTCGGCAGAGTGTCTGCTTCGTTTCGCGCGGCAGGACTTGCCGCTGTCGCGTCAAAGTCCGAACCGTGCCGCTATGGGCGACCGGCAAATAACTTAAAAAGCCGCAGGACAGACAAAAGTCTGTCCTGCGGCTTTTGTCTTTAATGTACGAAAAAGCTATATGTAGGCCGTATACTGCCATACCCCATAAGGGGTCCCTGGCAGGACTTGCCGCTGTCGCGTCAAAGTCCGAACCGCGCCGCTATGGGCGACCGGCAAATAACTTAAAAAGCCGTAGGACAGACAAAAGTCTGTCCTGCGGCTTTTGGAGCTACTGGCCGGATTCGAACCGGCGACCTGCTGATTACGAATCAGCTGCTCTACCAGCTGAGCCACAGTAGCGTCGACTTAAATATTATACTATATTCAAGGAAAAAAGCAAGCGTTTTCGCGCTTGCTTTAATAACTTTTGCAAATCTTTTTGGAGCGTTTCCCGGGCTTAAAAAAATTTATCGGAATATCTGAAAAAATTTTTAACGCATTCTCAGATTCTGCTACACCCGCGTGGTAAACTGTAAAAAAACGGAGGTGTTGCAATGTTCGACAAAAATGACAAAACTCTCTTTGCTCTGCGCGCGATATGCATAGTTACCATCGCCGTATTTGCCGTGTTGGGTATCGTTTTGGGCATACTTGTCATAGTGGCAGGTTACGTGGGCGCCGGTATAATTTTCATCGCGCTCAGCATATTCGTTTGCTGGCTCTTTTGGGTATATAACCGCCTGCACGTTTCTTACCTGTGCGACATAAAGCTCATACGCAACAAGCTTTACGGCGTAGAAAACGGCAGATTAAGGCGGCTTTACACCGACGACGAGGATTCCGCCGACGAGGATCTGCGCGACGTGACCAACCGTAAGGAGCGTGAGGCGCGCAATATCCGCAACGACGAAAAAAATTTCGTAAGCTGCGGCGAATCGCTTGACCGTCTGCACGGCGCCGGAGCGATAGACGACGGCGAATACGAAAAACTTGCGGCGGCGTTTTATTACGGGCAGGACGGCGGAGAATCTGCGGCCGCCGTCATCAAGGAGCTCGACGCTCTGTACGTAAAATTCAAGACGCAAACAACAGGCAAAGAGCAGTACGAGGCGCTCAAAAAGGAGCTTATGTCCGGACTCGGGGAATGACCGCGCCCGATTGACCGCAACATATTTTTGTTCCGCGCCAAGTAAAATACTGTATGTTGCGTTCATGGCTTAAAATATCCGCCGCGTGCCTGGCTGCGGCTGCGTTTGCGTGCGTGCTTGCGGCGTGCGGCGGCGAAATAAGGCGCCGCGTCCGTTTTTACGTCGTGTGCGCGGATGCCGGTCCCGCGGCGGTAATGGCGGCCGGCGGGGCGGGGTATGAACTTTGCTGGCGCGGAAATAATTATATTGCCGCCGCGTGTTTCCCGTTTGTCGGCGACGCCGAAAATTATGCCGCGGGCATGTCGGCCCGCGGCATCGAATGCAGTGTTCGCGAGTGCGAAAGAATAAGTTTCTCGCTCACGACGTATCACGCGTCGCAGAACGCCGCGGAATACGAAAACGCGATAGATCTCCTCTGTTCCGCGTGCGCTGATATAGGCGGTATTGCCGCGTGTATGGAGAGCGGAGGGGACGCCGCCGAGGCGCGGGCAGGGCTTGCAAAAACGACCGACGCGTTCGTCGCCATGCTCGGCGGTGCGGGCGATTGCTTTACCGCGCCGCTTGCAAAACTCAGCTATCTTGCCTCCGACTGCGCTTACAGCGACGTCTTGCTTGCAAGGGAGGTGCGCTTTTTGCAGCTTGCCGTTGCCGACGTGTTGCTGAATATTACGCTGTCTTAGTGCTATTAAAACTTAGTATTTAAGCCTTTTCATAGTACTATGTGTGATAGAATATACCGTTTTAGCGGTAAATTGCCGCTCTTTCAATCTCGTATATTATCTTTTCGTTACCGCAGCAGACGTTGCTCGTCAGGAGCGCGCGCCTTAGCTTTTCGTCTGCGGCAAGGGCGTAGGTTTCCTTTGCAAGCCTTTCGGGCGTAAGATCGCGCTCGCGCAGCACGCGGCACAGGCCCGCTCTCAAAAAGTAGTCCGCGTTTTTCGGCTGGTCGCCGCGCGTGCTCCTGTTTTCCAGCGGGATAAAGAGCGTGGGTATCCTGTTTATCAGCAGTTCGAAAACGGAGTTGGAGCCCGCCCTTGCCACGGCGTAATCGGCGCAGGCGTAAACTTCGCCCATGTCCCTTACATATTCCGCCTGACGATAGCCGTCTATGCGCGCGTCCGCCGCGTTGCCTTTGCCGCACAGATGCAGGACGTTATATTTTTTGCACAGTTCCTTTGCCGCTTTGCGCACGGCGTCGTTTATCTTTGCGGAGCCGCTGCCTCCGCCGAAGACGAGCACTACCGGCTTTTCGTCAAAGCCGTATTTCCGTTTTGCACGCGCGCGCGACGTTTTAAGTGCCTCCTTTCTTACGGGCGGGCCGGAGAACCTGCCGTTGCGGAATTTTTCCGCCGTTTCGGGAAAGGACGTAAGCGTGACTTGGGAAAAGCGCGAGATGAGTTTGTTTGCAAGCCCGGGCGAAAGGTCGGATTCGTGCGCGATCACCGGTATGCCCAGCTTTTTTGCCGCGAGTGCGGGCGGCAGCGAAACGTACCCGCCCTTGCAGAAAAGCAGGCAGGGCTTTTCCCTTTGCAGTATGTCGCCCGCCGCGGCAACGCTCTCTTTCAGCCTGCACGGCAGCGACAGGTTTTTTATCAGGCTGCCGCGCTCGAGCTTGGGCGCGCATATGGTAAAAAATTTTATGCCCTCGGCCCGCACGAGGCCGTATTCTATGCCGCTCGTGCCTATGTAGCCGAGTTCGTACCTGCCCGAAAGGGCGCGCATTATCGCAATGTTCGGCACAACGTGCCCGGCGCTGCCGCCGCCGCAGAAGAATATTTTTTTCATAAGATTAGTTTATTGTATTGCGGGCGGTATTATGAGGAAGCTTTAAGTTTTTGGTGCGTTCTCGGGGTTGACAGCGCCGCGCGTCGGTGGTAAAATATTATCAGCTATGGAACCGGTATATATCGTATCTATAATCGTCGGCGCGATAATATTCGTGCTGCTCATATGTTGTTTTTACGTGCTGGCAAAGCGCCGCAGGGAGGAGGAAGAGCTGCGCGCCGAACAGGACGCCGTTTATTCCGACGCGGGCATTGCAAAAATGGAGTACGACATCGCCTTTTACGACGACGATATGCCCGGCCCCGACGGCAGCGTGACCGACAAGCAGGTCACCATAGACGACGTGCTTTCCGGCAAGTCCGCTCATTCGGCCGGCGAAAACGCCATATTTGCCAAGGCGGACGACGGAATGGAAGAGATCTCCGGGCATTACGAACCGGACGAGCAGAACTGAGTTTTACGGCGGTCGGTTTTTTATGGAGCTTGATATCCTGAACGGCGTGCACGAGCTGTTCCACGGTTACGCGTGGCTCAATTACGCCATGAAATATATCTCCGCGCTTGCCGCGGGCGGCGCGATAAGCATCGCGGCGTGCGCGCTGCTGCTCGTATTCAGGCCCACGCGCAGGTGCGGGCTTGCGATGGCGGTCGCGCTCGTGCTGGACGTGCTCGTCGTAAACGTGCTGCTCAAAAACATAGTGGGCAGGGAGCGGCCCTGGACTCACGAAGAGCTTTCCTGGGCGCAGGGTTTTTACGCGCAGTACGGCGTGGAACTCTCCCTCGACTACTGTTTTCCTTCGGGGCACACGGCGGTAACGTTCTGCGCCGCGGCGGTGCTCGTGGCGTTTTACGGGGCAAAGGGCGCTCCCGCGGCAGTGCTTGCGTTTTTGATAGGGCTTTCGCGCGTCTATCTCGCCGAACATTACGTTTCGGACGTGGCGGCGGGCATGGCGATAGGCACGCTGTGCGGCGTTGCGGGATATTATATCTACCGCGCCCTCGAAAAAAAGGCGCTGGAGTTTTATGCGCGCAGAAAGTATTATTTCAAGACGCGCGCGTTCAAGGTAAGGCTGCCGCGCCGCAGGGGAAGGGGATCGCTTTCTTCGCTGTCCGGACTGTTTTTTTAAGTAAGTAAAAGGCCCTTTGCAAGAGGGCCTTGTTTCATGCGCTGAACTGCATCACGAGCTGCGCTCCCGCGATGGGCATCGAAAGGGTGAACCCGCCGTTTTTTATTACGACGCTCTCCCGCCTGCTCACGCCGAGCAGGCCTATCTCCGCGGTGAGTTCGCCCGTCTTTTCGTCGTAAGAATAGCTGCACTCGCGCGAGCGTTCCCTGCCGCCCTTTTCCTTGTAGGTCAGCAGCATGGTCTGCCCTTCGGCAAGCGTTATCCTTATATAATCGTATTTTTCCAGCAGGTCGCGCCCGCCGTAGTCGGCGCGGACGCATTCGTACGTGGCGATATAAGGGTGGCTCAGCTCTTTCAGCGAGCTCTGCGCGTCAACGTTGCACGCGGTAAGTGAACAGGCGGCGATCGCGGCCGCAAACATAAGCGTAAGTTTTTTCATGCGCTTAGTATGTGCGGACGCGCCGCTTATTAACCGTAAAATAAAAACGGCGGGACTCAAAGTCCCGCCGCTTGTGTGTTTACGCTTTGCCTATGCAGCCGAATATCTCCATTTTTTCCTTTACGGTGTCCTTTATGGCTTGCACGCCGGGCGCGAGCAGCTTTCTGGGATCGAAGCCCTTGCCTGCAAGGTCTTTGCCCTCTTCGATATACTTTCTCGTGGCGGCGGCAAACGCGAGCTGGCATTCCGTGTTCACGTTTATCTTGGCAACGCCAAGCGATATAGCCTTTTTTATCTGGTCGGTGGGTATGCCCGTGCCGCCGTGCAGCACGAGGGGCATTTTGCCTACTTTTTCCTTTACGGCCGCAAGGGTGTCAAAGGAGAGGCCGGGCCAGTCCGCGGGATATTTGCCGTGGATGTTGCCTATGCCCGCCGCGAGCATCGTAACGCCCAGATCGGCTATCTTTTTGCATTCTTCGGGATCGGCGCATTCGCCTTTGCCGATAACGCCGTCTTCTTCGCCGCCGATGGCGCCAACTTCGGCCTCCAGGCTCATGCCCTTTTCGGCGCAGACCTTAACGAGCTCCGTGGTCTTTTCAACGTTTTCCGCGATGGGGAAGTGCGAACCGTCGAACATTATCGAAGAGAAGCCTGCCTCTATGCACTTGTAGCAGCCTTCGTAGGTGCCGTGGTCAAGGTGCAGCGCAACGGGCACGGTTATCTTCATTTCCTCTATCATCGCCTTTACCATGTCCGCTACGGTCTTAAAGCCGGTCATGTACTTGCCCGCACCCTCGGAAACGCCGAGTATCACGGGCGCGTTGAGCTCCTGCGCGGTGGCGAGGATAGCCTTTGTCCATTCAAGGTTGTTGATGTTGAACTGACCGACTGCGTATTTGCCGTCTCTTGCCTTTTCAAGCATCTCTTTTGCCGAAACCAATCCCATTATAAACCTCCGTAAATGAGCGGCCGTGTGGCCGCCGAATGATTTTCAACGAACTTATTATAATGCATACTCGCGCAAATTTCAAGCGCATTTTATAAATTTATGCCAAATTGAGCAAAAATCCCGTTGACGGCGCGCCCGCATAGGTATATAATGCGCAATGTAAACGATATCCCAAGGAGAATTTGTATGCGAGATCCCAGACTTGACAAACTTGCCGAAGGGCTTGTCAACTATTCCGTCGCGCTCAAAAAGGGCGAAAAGGTATTCATAGAGGCCACCGACGTCCCCGAAGAGGTGGTGTGCGCCGTTTTGGAAAAGGTGTACGCCGCAGGCGGCGTCCCTTACGTAAAGCTCAACGCGAACCGCGTGCAGCGCGCGCTGCTGATGGGCGCCGACAGGCACAGCATAGAAAAGCTTGCCGAATACGACAAGTTCATCATGAGCGATATGGACGCTTATATCGGCGTGCGCGGCTTCAAGAACGAGTTCGAGCTTTCCGACGTCCCCGCGGAGACCTCCGCCGAATACCAGCGCGGTTTCTTTTTCCCCGTCCATCACGAAATAAGGGTAAAAAAGACGAAGTGGGTGATACTGCGCTACCCCACCGACGCGATGAGCCAGCTCTCGGAAATGTCCACCGAAAAGTTCGAAGATTTTTACTTTGACGTGTGCACGCTCGATTATGCAAAGATGTCAAAGGCGATGGACGCGCTCGTCGAACTTATGAACGCCACGGACAAGGTGCGCCTCGTGGCAAAGAACACCGACCTCACCTTTTCCATAAAGGGCATCCCCGCCGTAAAATGCGCGGGCGGCTGCAACATCCCGGACGGCGAGGTCTACACCGCGCCCGTAAAGGACAGCGTGAACGGCGTCATCACCTATAACACGCCCACGACCGAGGGGGGCAAAAAGTACGAAAACATCTCGCTCACGTTCAAAGACGGCAAAATAATCAACGCCACCTGCTCGGGCGACGATAAAGAGCTCAACAAGATCTTCGACACGGACGAGGGCGCGCGCTACGTCGGCGAGTTTGCGATAGGCGTAAATCCTTACGTCACCAAACCCATGCTCGACATATTGTTCGACGAAAAGATCTCGGGCTCTATACACTTCACTCCCGGCTGCTGCTACGACGACGCGTGGAACGGCAATCAGAGCGGCGTGCATTGGGACCTGGTGCTGATAATGACGCCGGAATACGGCGGCGGCGAGATCTGGTTCGACGACGTTCTCGTAAGAAAGGACGGCGTGTTCGTTATAGACGCCTTAAAGGCGCTCAACCCCGAAAATCTTAAATAAACTGTTGACTTAAAAAAAACAATTTGATATAATATTGACGGATCGGAAGGAGGAGGACAAGCTTTCCGCCGGATCTCGATTAAAATTGTTTGAAAATATTATAAAATCGGAGGAACACAAACATTATGGCAAACGTAAAAGTTGCAATCAACGGTTTCGGCCGTATCGGCCGTCTTGCCTTCAGGCAGATGTTCGACGCCGAAGGTTACGAGATCGTGGCTATCAACGACCTCACCAGCCCCAAGATGCTGGCTCACCTTCTCAAGTACGATTCCGCTCAGGGCAGATATAAGTATGCCGACAGCGTTACCGCAGGCGAGGATTCCATCACCGTAAACGGCAAGACCATCAGGATCTATGCGGAAAAGGACGCGGCAAACCTTCCCTGGAAGGATCTCGACGTAGACGTCGTTCTCGAATGCACCGGCTTCTATACCTCTAAGGAAAAGGCTTCCGCTCACATCAAGGCGGGCGCAAAGAAGTGCGTTATCTCCGCTCCCGCGGGCAACGACCTTCCCACCGTCGTATTCAGCGTAAACGAAAAGACCTTAAAGGCCGCCGATACCGTTATCTCGGCTGCAAGCTGCACCACCAACTGCCTTGCGCCCATGGCAGACACCCTCAACAAGTTCTGCAAGATAAAGAAGGGCTACATGACCACCATCCACGCTTACACCGGCGACCAGATGGTTCTCGACGGCCCTCACCGCAAGGGCGATCTGAGGCGCGCAAGGGCTGCCGCCGTTAATATCGTTCCCAACAGCACCGGCGCGGCAAAGGCTATCGGCCTCGTTATCCCCGAGCTCAACGGCGTGCTCGACGGCTGCGCTCAGCGCGTTCCCGTTCCCACCGGTTCGCTCACTCAGCTCATCGCCATCTGCGAAGGCGAGGTCGACGCAAAGAGCGTGAACGCCGCAATGAAGGCTGCTTCCAGCGCTTCCTTCGGCTACACCGAAGAAGAGATCGTTTCCTCCGATATCGTCGGCATGACTTACGGTTCGCTGTTCGACGCCACTCAGACCAAGTGCATGTCCATGGGCGACGGCACTACCCTCGTAAAGGTAGTTGCGTGGTACGATAACGAAAATTCGTACACCTCCCAGATGGTACGCACCATCAAATATTTCGCCGAACTCAAGTAATTTAACGATCGTTGCGGGGCGCGCCTTTCGGCGCGCCCCTGTTTTTTTGGAATAAAAGCCGCGGCGCAATTTTTGCGCCGCGGCACTTTCTGTTTTCAGCTATGAAATTTTGTTCCCGCGGTCACACGTTAAAGCGGAAGAGCACCACGTCGCCGTCCTTTATAACGTAGTCCTTGCCCTCGCTGCGCACTTTGCCCTTTTCGCGCGCGCCGTTATAGCCGCCGCACTCCAGAAGCGTTTCATAGTCCACAACTTCGGCGCGTATAAAGCCGCGTTCAAAATCGCTGTGTATCTTGCCCGCCGCCTGGGGCGCCTTGGTGCCATTAACTATCGTCCACGCGCGCGTCTCCTTTTCGCCCGCGGTCAGATAGGATATCAGGCCCAGAAGTTCGTAGCTCTTTTTTATCAGCCGGTTCAGCCCGCTCTCTTCAAGGCCGAGCTCCTTCAAAAACATTGCGCTGTCCGCGGGATCCATCTGCGAAAGTTCCTCTTCGGTCTTGGCGCATATCACCAGCACTTCGCTGCCTTCGGCCTTTGCGTACTCCTTGACTTTGACGACGTTGGCTATTTCGTCCTCGGGCCTGCCCATGTCCACTTCGGAGATGTTTGCCGCGTAAATTACGGGCTTTGCGGTCAGCAGGAACAGGTTGTCCATAAACGGCCGTTCTTCCTCGGAACATTCGAACAGTCTTGCGGGCTTTTCCTCTCCGAGGAATTTGTTCAGCTTTTCAAGAAAGGCAAATTCCGCCGCGGCCTCCTTGTTGCCGCCCTTTGCGGTGTTGCGTATCCTGTCTTCGCGCTTTGACACGGCCTCTATGTCGGCAAGAATAAGTTCCAGCGTTATCGTTCCGATATCGGCGATAGGATCTATTTTATTGCTCACGTGCGTAACGTTCGCGTCTTCGAAGCAGCGCACCACGTGCACTATCGCGTCGCATTCGCGTATGTGCGAAAGGAACTTGTTGCCCAGTCCTTCCCCCTGCGAAGCGCCTTTAACGAGCCCCGCTATGTCCACGAATTCCACCACGGCGGGCGTGACCTTTTTGCTGTCGTAAAGCGCCGCAAGCTTGTCCAGCCGCTCGTCGGGCACGGCCACGACGCCCACGTTGGGCTCTATGGTGCAAAAGGGATAGTTCGCGGCCTCCGCGCCGGCGTGCGTTATTGCGTTGAAAAGCGTGGATTTGCCCACGTTGGGCAGTCCTACGACTCCTAATTTCATATAAGTTCTCCGTGATTTTTTTATATTATAGTATAAAATCCAAAATTAGTCAAAACGCTTTGCGGCTTAACTTGCCAAATTTTGCGGCGTGTGTTAAAATTATTCAAAACGACGCAAAGCGAGAATATCATGGATTACAAAAAGTATATTTCGGAAAAAGCGGCGGCGGAGGGCTTATCCGCGGAGGAGATATATTCTTCCGTGGCGCTGCCTCCCGATCCCGCCATGGGCGACTACGCCCTGCCCTGTTTCAGGTTTGCAAAGGCGCTGCGCAAAAGCCCCGTCGCGATAGCGCAGGATATAGCGGCAAACTTTTCCGCCGACGGCGTGATAGAAAAGGCGGAGGCGGTAAACGGTTACGTCAATTTTACGGTGAACAAAGGCGCGCTCGCCCGCGAAGTGCTAAAAGAAGTGTTGTCCGCAGGCGAAAGCTACGGCTCCTCGCGCGAGGGCGAGGGTAAAACGGTGTGCATAGACTATTCTTCGGTAAACATCGCAAAGCCCTTTCACATAGGCCATCTCTCCACCACGGCGATAGGCAGCGCGCTGTATAAAATTTTCAGCTTTCTCGGCTACAGGGCGGTGGGGATAAACCATCTCGGCGACTACGGCACTCAGTTCGGCAAGCTCATCTGCGCATATAAGCATTGGGGCGACAGGGAAGAGGTGGAAAAGGGCGGCATACACGCCGTGAACGACCTCTACGTGCGTTTCAATTCCGAGGCTACGGAGGATATGGAGCGCGAAGCGCGCGAATACTTCCGCCTTATCGAAAGCGGCGATAAAGAGGCGAACGCGCTGTTCGATTGGTTCAAGGAACTCACGCTTAAATACGTAAAGGGCATATACAAAAAGCTCAACGTCACGTTCGACAGTTACGCCGGCGAACGCTTTTACACGGACAAGATGCAGCCCGTGATAGACGAACTGCGGCAAAAGGGACTGCTCAAAGAGAGCGAGGGCGCGCAGATAGTCGACCTCGAGCCTTACGGCATGCCGCCCTGCCTTATACTGCGCTCGGACGGCGCGTCGCTCTACGCCACGCGCGATCTTGCCGCGGCGATCTACCGCAAAAATACTTACGATTTTTATAAGTGCCTGTATGTGGTGGCTTATCAGCAGAATCTCCATTTCAGGCAGGTCTTCAAAGTGCTCGAACTGATGGGCAGGGAGTGGGCAAAGGATCTGGTGCACGTCGCTTACGGCATGGTATCGCTGGAAGACGGCGCCATGTCCACGCGCAAAGGCAAGGTCGTTTGGCTGGAAGACGTTATAAACCGCTGTGTGGAAAAGGCTTACGGCATAATTTCGGAAAAGAATCCCGAGCTGGAAAACAAGCGCGAAGTCGCCGAAAAGGTGGGCGTAGGCGCGGTAATTTTCGGCGCGCTGTACAACAGCAAGATAAAGGACATAGTCTTTTCTTACGACAAGGTGCTCTCCTTCGAGGGCGAAACGAGCGTCTATGTGCAGTACACCTGCGCGCGCGCAAATTCCGTGCTGGAAAAGGGCGGGATCCCCTCGGCTTACTCCGTTCCCGAACTGCTCCCGCAGGAGGCGGAAGTGGTAAAGGCGCTTGCAGCGTTCCCGCAGGCGGTAAAGGACGCGGCGGAAAAGTACGAGCCGAGCGTCGTTGCCCGCTACGCCGTAGACCTTGCGCAGAAGTTCAACAAATTTTATTTCGACTGCAAGATACTTTCCGCCGAGGGCGACAGAAAAGATTTCCGCCTCGCGCTCACCGCGGCCGCGCTCACAGCGCTTAAAAACGCGCTCGGGCTGCTTGGCATAGGCGTGCCGGACAAGATGTAAAAATACCGCCGTTTTGCCGCGCGCGGCGCGGTTTATGATAAAGTAATGATAAAAGCAATAATTTTCGATCTCGACGGCACGCTGCTCGACACCGCGCCCGACATAAGGCGCGTGCTCAACGCCAGTCTGCAAAAATTCTCGCTCCCGCCCGTCGGTGCGGAAGCCCTTTACGCCATGGTCGGCGACGGTGCGCGCAAGCTTGTAGAGCGCGCGGTCCCCGCGGACAAAAGGCAGCTTGTCGATGCCGTCTACGCCGACTATATCCCGGCGTTCGCCGCGTGCGATAACGCGTGCACTTCGCTCTACCCCGGCGAGGCGGAGGCGCTTGCAAGGCTTAAGGCGGCGGGCGTAAAACTTGCCGTCCTCTCCAACAAGCCGCAGGCTGCGGCGGACAACGTGTGCGCGGACAAGCTTGGCGCGTTCGGCCTCGATATGGTGGTGGGGCAGGGCGCTTTCCCGCTCAAACCCGATCCCGCGGGGGTGGAATACATAATGGACGCGCTGCACGTGGGAAGGGAAGAGTGCGTATTTACCGGCGACGGAGAAACCGACGTGAAAACCGCGCGCAACGCGGGCATACCGTGCGTCTCCGTGCTGTGGGGATTCCGCACGCGGCGTCAGCTCGAGGCGGCGGGCGCAAAGTGCTTTGCCGGAAATTACACGCAATATTTACAAATTTTACAGGAAAATTTTTCGCTCAACGCTTGATTTTCCGAAAGCCTTGTGATATAATCTTATTAAGATTGATTTCTAATAAAATTCAAGGAGCTGTATAAAATGAAAAGATGTACCGTATGCGGCGAGATAGTTGCCGACGATGTAGAAGTTTGCCCCGTATGCAAAGCAAGGACTTTCGTTCCCGTAGAGGAAAAGAACGGTCCCGTGTTTGCCTGCGAGCATCACGTAGGCGACGGCGTCGTGGAAGACAAGGAAGTAATGGAGGGGCTCCGCGCCAACTTCAACGGCGAATGCACGGAAGTGGGCATGTACCTTGCCATGGCCAGGGTTGCGGAAAGAGAGGGCTATCCCGAGATAGCGGAAGCTTACAAGCGCTACGCATTCGAGGAGGCGGAGCACGCAAGCAAGTTTGCCGAGCTTTTGGGCGAAGTCGTTACCGACAGCACCAAAAAGAACCTCGAGCTGCGCGTGGCTGCCGAAACGGGCGCCTGCGACGGCAAGTTCCAGCTTGCAAAGAGGGCTAAGCAGCTCGGTTACGACGCCATTCACGACACCGTTCACGAGATGGCAAAGGACGAAGCCCGCCACGGCGCAGGTTTTGCCGGTCTCCTCAAAAGATATTTCGGCAAATAATCTATCGAACGACAAAATAAAGGACAGGTCTTGTGCCTGTCCTTTTTTGTGCCGCAAATTTATCCTTCTTCATATAATGTATTAACGGACGGGAGGGAAAACTTCCGCCTGCATTCACACACGAAAGGAAACGATATAAAAGATGTGTTCAGATTGTAATTCTAACTGCGGCTGCGGCGGTTCTCGCTCCGGGTGTTCGGGCGGTACGCGCTCTTCCTGCGGCTGCAATTCGTCGCGCAATTCAGGCTGCGGCTGCAACTGGCCCGGGTTGCTGAACCTTTTCGACTGGTTCAGCGGCTGCAACAGCTGCAACTGCTGTTGGTTCGACGCTTATTACGCCTCGCTGTACGGCCTTTGCGGCAACTCTTCCGACCACGGTTCGTCGTACGGAACGTGGCGCTCTTCCGGCTGTGACTGCTGCGGCCGGACGCGCGGTTGCGGCTGAAGCCGTTAACACGGTCAAAAAGCAGATCCGATAAAACCCTCCGTAACGCCCGCCCGCGCGATAAGCGCGGGCGGGCTGTTGACTTGTGCGCCCGACCGTGATAAAATAAATCTATGAAACAGCAGATAAAAGTCGTCGGCGCGGCGTTCGTAAAAGGCGGAAAGTTGTTTGCCGCCCGCCGTTCTTACGGCAGCGAATACGTTATCCATAAATACGAGTTCGTCGGCGGAAAGACGCGGGAGGGTGAAAGCGGCGAACGGGCCGTCGCGCGCGAGTGTCGCGAAGAGCTGGACGCCGAAATAGCGGTCTGCCGCAAGTTAGGCGAAACGGAATACGAATATCCCGATAAAATAGTCGATCTTACCGTATATCTGTGCGAAATGCACGGGGGTTATACGGCAAAAGAGCACGAAGAGTGCCGCTGGATACCGATAAGCGGGCTCGACGAGGCGGAATGGGCGCCCGCCGACCGCGCGCTGCTCGGGCAGATAAAGCGGGAGTTCGGCAGGGATTACGCGCTCGTCACGGGTGCAACGGGCGGCATAGGCAGTGCGTTCTGCCGCGAACTTGCCCTCCGCGGCGAAGACCTGTTCCTTACGGGCAGGAGCGGACAAAAGCTCGAAGCCTTCGCTTCGGAGATAAAAGCGGAATTTCCCGGCGTTGCCGTAAAATACTTTCCGTGCGACCTCACGGACGAAAATTCGCGCGCGGCGTTCTTTGCCCGGGCGGCCGGCCACACCTTTTCGCGCCTGGTAAACGTTGCGGGCGCGGACATACAAAAGGCGTTCTGCAAATACACGCAGGAAAAGCTGATTTTTCAGTCGCGGGTATTGTTCGAAG
>CALVLW010000044.1 GCA_944341315.1 uncultured Clostridia bacterium | reverse complement strand
CAAGGTCTTATGCAACCGGAAGCTGCGAACCGTGTCAGGATAGGGATATAGCAGCACTAAACAGTCCGAAGGTGTGCCATAAGGTAGCTTTGCGGGAGTCACCTGCAGGGTTTAACGCTTCGGTCTGGCGCGGCAAAAGGGATCTGCACAGTTTTTTTGAATACGAAAGCGCCGTCTGCTTTTTGCAGGCGGCGCTTTTATCATTTGTCGAACATTATCTTTTCGCTGTTGAACATCCTCGTCAAAAGGAACGCGAGCCCGCAGGCGAACGCCGCGTTGGACAGCAGCGTGAACGCGAGCGCGAGCGGAGAAACGGAAAGCGACATTATGTCGGTTATCATCATAGCGCTGTTATAGACGGGGATTAGGTACAGGAAGGGCGAACCGCCGCCCGTAAACGATGAGAGCAGCCCCACCACTATCACTATTATGTTCATCGGCCCGACGTAGCTGTTTGCCTCCTTTACGCTCTTGGCGAGCGCAGAAACACAGGAGATCGCGGCAACGAGCAGCAGCACCGTCGTGAGCATCACCCCGAGCAGCGCGGCGTAATGCCCGAAGCCGAACATCGAGAGGTCGATACCGTCGAACACACCCTTCATCAGGTTAGGCAGCGAAAGTATCAGGCCAAGGAAGCTTGAAACGCCGCTCAGCAGCGAGATGCAGCTCAGGCTGATTATCTTGCCTATGGCGATGTGCGAACGCTTTACGGGCGTGACGAGCATGGTGGCAAGCGTGCCCCTCTCCTTTTCGCCCGCTATGGATTCGGGCGCGACGGCCATGCAGCCGCTGAACAGCAGCACGAGCAGCACCATGGGCACTATCGCGCTGAGGATATAGGCGGTAGCCGACTGCGGAGTGCCGAGGTCGCCGCCGGCAGCTATATCGAACAGATTGGCGTTGAGATCTTCGAACGCGTCCAGCAGCGCGACGAGCGCCGAATACGCCGCCGAGGAACGCTCTTCGGCGGAATTGTAATAGACCGCTATCTCCGGAGCTTCGTAGTCTTCTTTGCCGAAGTCCTTTATGCTTTCGTCGAACCACGCGGGGAACACGACGTAAAGTTCGAGCCCGCCTTCGACGATCTGCCGCTTGTAATACCCGTCCTCCTCCGTTGCCGGACTCACCTCGAAAGTTTCCCCGTTGAACAGAGCGGAAACGGTTGCGGGCATGTCGCGCACGACCGTGCGGTAAACGGCGCCGCCGCCGGCGACGTTCGTTACGAACAGCCCCATTATCGTATATACGAGATATATGAGCACGCCGGGCAGTATGACAGTGGTTATCAGCATGCGCCTGTCCAGAAAAAAGCGTGCAAATTCCTTTCTGATAACGGCAGCCATCGCCTTCATGCCTCACCTCCCGCGGTGCGCGCGTAGATATCGAAAAAGACGTCTTCCAGCGGCCTGCCGCCCGTCAGCTCTTCCACCGTGCCGAGCGCCGCAAGCCTGCCGCCGATGATAACGCCGGCGCGGTCGCATATCTTTTCCACCAGGCTGAATATGTGAGTGGACAGGATGACCGTCTTGCCCTGCGACTTCAATTCCAGCAGGAAGTCCGTTACCGTTTTTGCCGTGAGCACGTCCAGGCCGTTCGTAGGCTCGTCGAAAATTATAAATTCGGGATCGTTGACGACGGAGATTACGAGGGATACCTTCTGCTTCATGCCGGTGGAAAGGTCGCCGAACTTTACCTCGGCAAACTTATCTATGCCGAAGCGCGCAAAAAGAGTGCGTTTCCTTTCTTCGCGGACGGCGACGGGTATCCCGTACAGCTCGCTGAAAAAATCGAACAGGTAATTCGGAGTGAAAAAGTCTTCGAGTTTTAGTTCGCCCGTAAGAAAACCTATACTGGAGCGCACCTTGTCCGGCTCCTTTACTATGCTGTAGCCTTCCACCAGCGCGTCGCCCGAATCGGGCCGGATGAGCGTGGCGAGCATCCTTAAAGTGGTCGTCTTGCCGGCGCCGTTAGGGCCGAGCAATCCGAAGATCTCGCCCCTGTTTACCGTGAACGAAAGCCCGTCCACCGCCGTTATCACCTTTTTGTCCGTCTTTTGCAGTTTCTGCTGTTTGTAAGACAGTCTGAATTGTTTTTTCAGGTTCTGCACGGATAAAACTACCTGCATAAACGCTCCGCAACGCCGCGGCAACGCGGCGTAAAATTTATTACCGGAAAGATTATAACCCATACCGCAGCGCCCGCGCAACAAAAACGACGCAAAATTTTTGTAAAACCGGGGGTGAGCGACGCTCACCCCGCGGCAAAACCGTAAAATTCCAGCCACGCGCACGCGCACGCGAGCAGGCACAGATAGATTATGAACGGCGTGTACTTTGCCTTTAACGCGCACGAAAGCGTTATTTTTACCGCGGCAAGCCCGCAGAACGCCGCCGCAGCGACGCCCGCGGCAATGCACGGCCCGGGATACCGCGTGGAAGCTATCGCTCCCGCTATCCCTCCGCCCGCGGCAAGCCTGAAAAACTTTATCGCAAACCCGCCCGCAATGACGGGTATGCTCATGAGAAAGGAAAAGCGCGCCGCTTCGCCCCTGTCCGCCCCCGCAAGCACGCCCGCCGCCACCGTGGCGCCGCTGCGCGAGAGCCCGGGGAATATCGCCGCCGCCTGCGCGAGCCCCATTACGGCCGCATGTACGGCACGCAGCGGCAGCCCGCCGCGGCGTTTTGCGGCACGGATCTGCGCCGCGGTAAGCAGAGCGGCAGTAGCGGCAAACCCCGCGAACAGATACCTCCCTCCCGCAGCCGCTTCGTCCACGGCGTCTTCCAGCAGCACGCCCGCGGCCGCAGCCGGCAGCGAGGCCAGAACCAGATACAGCAGGCGGCGCGGCGAACGGACGAGCGCGAACAGTTCGCGGCGCATCGCGATGCAGACGGCAAACAGCGTGCCGATATGCAGCGCCAGGTCGAAAACGACGTCCGCGCCGCCGAGGTCGACGTTTAGAAGCCGCCTGAACAGTACGAGATGTCCGCTCGAAGATACCGGCAGAAACTCCGTCAGCCCCTGTATCACACCCAAAAACAATGCCTGTAAAACCGTCATACCGCGCGCCTTTATACTTTTTATTATATATATTCGCGCGGAGCCGCAAACATACGAAAACCCCGCGCACCAACAAAGTGCGCGGGACAACGATTTTTTTGCGTTATGCGGCGGAACCGGAGGAACTGCTGCCGGAACCGCTCGTACCGGTCGAGGTGCTGCCGCCGGCGGTGTTGCTCGTAAGGTCGCTGAACCTGTCGGCAAACACGGTAACGGTGTTGTCCTCCTGATAGAGCTCCTGCAGAAGGTTGCTCTGCAGAGTCGTGGTGGCATTGGTGAGTTCGGAGGATTTTACCGCCTGATAGAACTCGTATTCGAACGTGCCTTTCACGTTCATGTTCGCAACGAAGTCGCAGTCGGTGTAAACTTCGAGCCCGTCGAACACATAGGTAACATAGATGAGGTGCCAGCCGTAGTCGCCTGCGCAGACGATAAAGCTGCCCGCGCCTTCCCTTATGGCCTGCTGCGCCGCATACTCGAACTCCTTGATGTAGCTCGTGGAGTACGCGCCCACGTTATAACCGATATACTGCGAAAGCACGCCCGTATCGGTGGTATATGCATACTGCAGCTCGTTTACCGCGCTGAGTGCCTTGTAGTAGCCGGACTGCTCGTCGAACAGCAGATCTGCCGAAAATTCGCCGAAATCGACTTTGCCCGCGGCGTAGATGAATTTGGAGTAATCTATCTCCTTGGGATCGTCGGCGCTGTAAAAATCCTTTACCGCGTAATAAGCTTCGTTCGTGGACATATTGTCGAAGTTGGCGTCGAGAGTTTCGCCGTCCGCCCAGAAGCTCCAGCCCACCATGTCCTTGCCGAGCACGAATTCGAGATAGCTGTCGAATTCCGCAAGCATCCCGTCTATCGTAAGCTTGTTGGGAATGAGCGTATAGCTGTTGTCGCCGTTCTTTATCGCCTTGCCGTTGTAAGCGTACAGGCCGAGGTATTTGTCGAGATCCTCGTACCTGTCGTTCTTGTCGAGCAGGTTGTTTTCGAAGAACAGGACGTTGCCGTTTGCGTCGTAATAATCAAGCCCGCTGTCCGTTGCGTCGAAACTGTAATCTTCGCCGCCGTTGAACCAATCGCCGCGCTGATCTACGGTGGTCACCGCGCCGAGCAGGCTGTTGCGGTAAGCATAGTAACCGTTCTGCAGCTTGTCGTCGCTGCCGAGCTTGGAAGAATAATCTCCCAGCAGCGTTTCCTGAGCGGAGCTGAACGGAAGCAGTATGTTGTAGACGTAGCCGAACTTATTGCCGCTGCTGCCCACGGTCTCGGGGGCGTAAAGCAGGAAAGAGCTGTCGCTCATGGTGCTCATCGCAGTTTCGAACGCGTCGGAATCGTTTGCGTACGCGGACGTCTGCTGAATGAGGGTTTCGTTATATTTTTCGGAGAGATACTCGGCGTCGATGCTCTCTTCGAGTTCGCTCTTATAGCTGTCGTAATAGTTGGAAAGCACCTGCTGGCGGAGCATCGTCACATACTCTTCCTGAACGTAATCGAGGTTCCACACGTCGCGGATATCCTCGTCGTCGCCCAGCAGATAGTTTACGTCGAGATACTGTATAAAGCGGTTGTAAGCCTTCCTGCGGGACCAGAGAGTGGTCTTTTCGTAGGCGTCTTCCTGATATATGCCGCTCTTGGGGAGCAGGTAATCGCCCCAGCCGGTATAGACGTTGTAATCGAGCTTACCGTCCGCCACGGGATAATAATTTTCCTCTTCGGTGTCCACGCCGCCGGGAACGGTTGCGGAAGAAGTGCCCTCCGCCTCCTCGTCATCGCGCTCTTCGTAGCCGTCTATAACGTCGTTGAGCGCCTTTTTGAGGGAGTATTCGACGAGCAGCTTGTAATCGACGTCCTCGTCGTCGGTCTCGGACTGGAAATAGAGCAGCGCTTCGTAACGCTCCGCTTCCTCCATGCCGTTGAACCATTCCACGGCAGCCTCGGCGGAAGTAAGGCCCTCGGCGCCGGCCTCCACCATGCTTTTGAGCGTGGCAAGCGTGGCGTATTGGATGAGTATCTCGTTGTTCACAAGCGTCTCGGAGAGAGTCCGGAACGCCTGACCGTAGGTGCTGCCGCCCTGGATGAGCGAGCTGCCTGCGTTCAGAAAATACGCGATCAGATCGCGCTTATAGATAGAGGTGCTGGAATTTATGGCGCCCGCATAGGGAGCGAGGTCTGCGC
>CALVLW010000043.1 GCA_944341315.1 uncultured Clostridia bacterium | reverse complement strand
CTTCGGCAGCTTCCGTTGCCTTAACTTCTGTGCTGACTTCTTCCATCTTAAAAAGAACCTCCCGGGTTTGGGCATCCGGGGTTGATGCCCCTGAAACGATACCTACACTTAAAAAATTTTTCAGACGCCCGTAGTCGAAATCCCGCGAATTTGCCAGCCTGAAAACGTTTGCGCATCTCTTTGAAGCGACCTCGAACAGTTTGTTGGTGTTGCTGCTGTTGAGCCCGCCCACGACGAGCACGGCATCGCACGAGGCGGCAAGCTCTTCGGCTTCCCTCTGGCGTCCTATAGTAGTATAACAAATTGTTTTGAAAACGGCAACTGTTTTTTCACATTCTTTTTTTATATTTTCTATTATTTTTTCAAATTTTTCGACGGAAAAGGTGGTCTGCGCGACAACGCATACGTCCCTGTCGCGGGGGATGCCGCAGGCCTGTTCGGGCGAGTTTATCACCACGGCGCCGTTTTTGCACCAGCCCTGCAATCCCATCACTTCGGGATGAGTGGGTTCGCCCGCTATCACGATGAGTTTGCCCGACTCGGATTCGCTGCGGACTATTTTTTGCGTGCGCCTCACGAATTCGCACGTGCAGTCGAGCACCTTTATGCCGCGCGCCGCCGCTTCGCCGTAAAAGCTCTCCGGCACACCGTGCGAACGGAATATAACGGTACCGCCGTCGGGCACGTCCGAAAGGCTGTCCGCCATGATAACGCCCCTGCGGCTTATCTCCTCTATCACGTCGGGGTTATGAATAAGTTCGCCCAGAACGTACGTGCCGCTTTCGGCGTTCATAGCCGCGTCAACCGCACGCCGCACGCCGCTGCAAAACCCGCTGCTCTTTGCAACTTTTACGTTCATTTTTTGCCCTTTTTGCCATAACTTTCGGCCCTTTGCTTCATTTCGAGCATTATGTCGCGCACGCGCTCTTCACACTCGGCGATATTCTCCTCGGTGAGCTTTTTTCCGTAATATTCCGGAAACTCCACCGGCTTGCCGTAAACGACATGCGCGCGCCTGAACAGAGCGGGCTTGCGCGACTGCACGATGGGCACGATAGGCGTCTGCGTCTTTATGGCTATCGCCGCGAATCCGCCCTTGAACGGCAGCAGCGGCTCGTCCGTTTTGTTGCGCGTGCCCTCGGGGTAAATAAGTATATTGTCGCCGCGTTTTAAGCACTTCATTGCGTGCATCACGGCCTTTACGTCGCCGGCGGAACCGTCGCGGTCGACGGGTATGCACCTGCACTTGTTGCAGAACCATCTGAGCAGACGGTTGTCCCAAAGCTCGCGCTTGGCGATGAAATATACGGGCTTTTTCGTAGCCACGCAGGGATACATCACGTCTATCATGGCGTAATGATTGCACAAAAATACGTACGGCCGGTCGCCGTAATCTTTGCAGTCGTCGTGTCTTTTATAGGGAAACACGACTTTAAGCAGCGCGGCGACGAAGCGCAGAAAGGCAAACCACCGCACGAACGCCCTTTCGGCGCGCTCACTCTTTTTCTGCTCCTTCGCGCTCTCTTTCCTCTTCCTCTCTTCTTCGTTCATACCTTTTCCTGTATCTTGTTCATTATGAACTGCACGACCTCTTCGGGCGTCATGTCGGAGGTATCCACGATAACGGCGTCGTCGGCGCATTTCAAGGGTGCAACGGCACGCTCGCTGTCGCGCTTGTCGCGTTCGCGTATGTCGCGCAGAATATCTTCGAATACCGCTTCGTACCCCCTTGCCCTGTTCTCTTCGTACCTGCGCTTTGCGCGCACCTCGTCCGAAGCGGTCACGAAAAACTTATACTTTGCGTCGGGCAGCACGTTTGTGCCTATATCCCTGCCGTCGAGAACGCACGACATTCCGGACGCAATTTTGCGCTGCATGGCGACCATTGCGCTCCTTACGCAGCCGAGCGCGGAGACCTCGGACGCAAGCTGCGAGATCTCCGGCCTGCGTATCTCTTCCGATACGTCCTCGCCGCCGAGCAACGTAAGCTGCCTGCCGCCGCGGTATTCGACTTTAAGGTCGAGTTTGTCCATTACTGCGCGCACGGCGTTTTCGTCCGAAACGTCCACACCGGAACGGACGCACGCAAGGGCACAGGCGCGGTACATCGCACCCGTATCCAGATAAAGGATATCGAGCGCCTTTGCAAGATTGCGCGCCGCCGTGGATTTTCCGCTGCCGGCAGGCCCGTCCAGGGCAACGACCAGCATTTCCGTTATGTCCTTTCTGAGCGCCGCGGCGCCGCGCAGATATACGGGCACGGCGACCTCCGTTTCGGCAAGCACCATGACTCTTATGCACAGCGGCAGAGAACCCGAAACGGGCGGCTCGAGCGAGGAAAACAGCGGACACACGAAACCGCACTCCCTTGCCGCCTTGGCAGGGTAGAACGACGTTATGTCGGCCGTGCTCGAAAACATTATGCAGACGATGTCGTCCGGCGAGATATTGTTCTTTTGTCTGATCCCGTTGAGCAGGCACTTTACCGCTCCGCGTATCTCCTCCGGAGTGTCTGCGGGAACGGTTATCGCACCGCGAATGGCTTTCATTTTTTTGCTCCTTTGAAAATTTCAGTCCCTTGCCGCCGCGCGTCCCGCGGCGTAACCCGTGGAAAAGGCTATCTGCAGGTTGAACCCGCCGGTAAAAGCGTCGCAGTCCAGAACTTCACCGCAGAAATACAAGCCTTTTACCAGCCTGCTCTCCATGGTTTTGGGACTTACCTCTTTAAGATTCACGCCGCCGCTTGTGACTACGGCCTCTTCGAAGCCGCGCAACGACGTAAAAAGCATATCAAAATTTTTGAGATTTGTCAACAGCGCCGCCCTTTCGCCGCGCGTGACGGAATTTACTTTTTTATCCGCGGGGACGGAGCACCTTGCAAGCAGCGGTTCCACCGCAGACGAAGGCAACAAAGCTTTGAGACAGTTGCAAACGTCCTTATTTTTATATTCGGCAAAATCGCGCAGAAGGCGCGCCTCCAGCTTTTCCCTGTCAAGCGCGGGTTTGAGATCGAGCAGAAGCTTTACCGAGGAGGGCGCGCACCTGTTTATAAGCGCGGACGCCGTAAGTATAAGCGGCCCGGACGCGCCGAAATGGGTGAACTGCATCTCGCCGAACAGCTCTCTGATAAGTTTCCCGCCCGCAAAAACTTTCAGCCCCACGTTTTTCAGCGAAAGCCCCTGCATCGGCCTGAAATAGTCGCCTTTAAGGTTTACGCCGCACAGCGAAGGCACGGGCGGCACGACGGAATGCCCGGCTTCTTCGGCGAAAAAGTAACCGTCGCCCTCGGATCCGGTGGAAGGATAACTCTTCCCGCCGGTGCACACGATAACGCGGTCGCATAAAATTTCGCCGTTTTGTGTTATTACGCCACGCATAGTACTATTCAAAATATCCAATTTAACGACTTTTTGGTTAAATCGGATATCAACGCCCGCCGACCTGCAAAAATTTTCCAGACAGCGCGTAACGTCGCTCGCCTTGTCGGACGCGGGGAACACCCTGTTGCCGCGCTCGGTTTTAAGTTTAAGGCCGCCGCTTTCAAGGTGCGCCATCAGCGCGCGCGGGGGAAACGCATAGACCGCGCCCGTAAGAAATTTTCTGCCGTTTACCACGTGCGAAAGATACTCCTCTTCGTCGCAGTCGTTGGTAACGTTGCACCTGCCCTTGCCCGTTATGTATATCTTTTTTCCGCACTTGGGATTTTTTTCGAGCAGCAGCACGTCCGCCCCCGCGTCGGCGGCCGCCCAGGCTGCCGTCAGGCCGGCGGCTCCGCCCCCGATCACAACAACTTTCATTTCAGCTCCGTAATTATTCTCTTTAATGATTTTAGCAGAAACTCGCCGCAAAATCAAACAAAAGGACCGAAGCAGCCTTCAGTCCTTGTCTTCTTTTTTATTCTTGCCGGATCCGCCGCGCGTGCGCGGCTCCATTCTGAATCCGAGTTTATTCTTTATAAAGGCGTCTATCTTGTCGGAATATTTTATCACGAGCCAGAAAAGCACCACCACAGCGGCAACGATGAGCGCCCAGCACAGCAATCCCCACCACGTCGTAAACGGTATCGAGTCGAACGACAGCGACGAAAGCGTTATCGTCAGCGCGCGCGTGACGATTATCATCACCAGAAAATAAGGCCACGTCATGGAGGACAGCCCCGCCACAAAGCAGAGCAGGTCGTCGGGGAACAGCGGCAGCAGGAACATTATGGAAAGAATGAGATAGTCCCTGCCCTTTATCTTGTCGAGCCATTTATTCAGGTCTTCTTTGCCGACTATCCAGCACACCACGCGATAGCCGAGCAGCCTGCCTATCGCAAACGCGACCACCGAGCCCGTTAATATACCTATAAAGCTGTAAAGCGAGCACAGCCACGGGCCGAACAGCATCGTGCCCGCCATTACGGTAACGCTGCTGGGAATGGGCAATACCACAACCTGCAAAAATTGCAGCAGGATGAACACGCATACCGTAACGCCGTAGCTGCCGGAATTTCTGATCAGCTCCTGCAGAGCTTCTGTACTCGTTATCTTTTTTATAAAACCGGTGTAACTTATCGCAAAAAACACTCCCGACAAAAGAAGGACGCACACTATCACGCACACCGCGGACCTGTATAACGCCCTGAGCCCGAGAATGTAAAATATCAGCGAGCACACCATTATTATGAACATCGCCCCTATCGCGAGCGAAACGAGCAGCGTGCGGTGTTCGTTGACGAAGTCAAGGCTGTCGCACAGCAATCCTAGCACGACAAGCAGGCACGAGATCCCGCACCCGAGCATCACCGCGGATATATTGAACAGACATTTCAGCGCGTCGCGCGTACTTTCCTTCATCATACTATATCTATATTATACTGCAAACGGACGGATATTAACCGCAGCGCCCGTTCAGCTTTCCGCTTTGAAATTTTTAACGGCGTCCGTGGCAAGCTTGTCGCAGAGATTGTTGTATTCGTTGTCCGCATGTCCCTTCACCTTAAAAAAGCGGACGCGGTGCGCTTCGGTAAGCGCTAAAAGTTCCCGCCACAAGTCGTCGTTTAGCACCGGCTTTTTGTCGGCTTTTAACCAGCCCGCGTTCCTCCATCCGTACACCCAACCCGAAGCAAACGCGTTCACCGTGTAAGCCGAATCGCTGTACACGTCCACCTCGCACGGCTGATTCAGGCATTTAAGCCCCTCTATGACGGCGGTAAGCTCCATGCGGTTGTTCGTCGTGTTGTCCTCGGCGCCGGAAATGCGCTTTTCGTGTCCGTTATACATGAGCACGGCGCCCCAGCCGCCCACACCCGGATTGCCGGAGCACGCCCCGTCCGTGTAAAGCGTAACTTTCTTCATCTTATTCCGAAAGCTCCCGCGAACGTTCGGCGCACGCCGTTGCGGCTTTGTTTATTATACCCTTAAAATCGTTTTCTTCGAGCACTTTTACCGCCTCTATCGTCGTGCCGCCCTTGCTGCAAACCCTTTTGATAAGCTCGGGAACGGGCGTTTCGGAATGCATCGCCATTTCGGCAGAACCGAGCACCGTCTGCACGGCGAGGAGCGAGGCCTCGTCGCGGGTAAGTCCGAGGCCAACTCCCGCTTCCGTGAGTGCGTCTATGAACATAAATACATATGCGGGGCCGCTGCCGCTGACCGCGGTCACCGCGTCCATCTTGCTTTCGTCCGTGCTTAAAACGGTGCCGAGACAGCCGAGCACGCCGCTTATAAATTCAAGATCGTCCTGATCGTCGTCGAAGTCGGACATATCCACGCCCATCATGCCGCTGCCTATCGAACAGGGCAGATTGGGCATGCAGCGCGCAACTTTTACGTTTTTGCCGAAAGCCTCCTTTATCTTATCGCGCTTTACGCCCGCCATTATCGATATCACTTTTTCGGGGTAAACGCCGCCGAGTTCCCTGCACACGTCGGCAAAATTCTGCGGCTTTACCGCAAGCAGCACGTATTCGCTGTTTTCGGCAAGAAAGGCGTTATCCTGCGTTGCAAAAACGCCGAGATCGATCGCCTTGTCGAGCGCCGCTTCCGATGGATCGGAAACGATGACCTTTTTTGCACGGATAAGATCGGAATCGACCACGCCTTTAAGTATCGCCTGCGCCATAAATCCACAGCCTATCACGCCGAGTTTATACAGTTTTTTCATAATTGTTCTCCAAAAACAGTTGACTAAAAAAGCCCCGTATTATATAATTCTTATGTTGTAAAAATCCATAGGGGAGTGGCTCAACGGTAGAGTAGCGGTCTCCAAAACCGTAGGTTGCGTGTTCGAATCGCGTCTCCCCTGCCAGCATTAAGGCAATCCTTAAAAGGATTGCTTTTTTGTTTTATCTCACACGCAACGACAGCCCTTACGGGCTGTTTGCGCAGAACGCTGTCGGCGCAGTTCATTTTACCCTTGCAAACGAGCCGAAAGTTTCGTTCACCGTTTCGACGAACGCGAACGTGTCGTCGTACTTTTTGAGTATGTTCCTGAAATCGACAAGCTGGCGCTTGTTCACGACGCACACTATGACCGTCCTGTCGCCGTTGCTGTAAACGCCCTTTGCCGGAAGTTTCGTTGCGCCGTGGTGCAGTTTTTTGATGATCTCGGCGTCGATCTCTTCCGGATGAGTGGTGACGATAAAGAACTTATACGCCGTTTTCGAACCCTTGATTATGGCGTTGCCGACATAGCTCGAAAGGAAACAGTAAAGCATGCACAGGCAAACCGGCTTATAATTTATTATGGCTTCCTCTGCCGCGCCGCCCGTATAAACGAACAACGACGCAAACGCGATCGCGGCGTTTATGGCGAAATTTATCCAGAAGAAATTGAGCATAGGATCGCGTATGCTCACGTACTTCGCGATTATGTCCGCGCCGCCCGTAGACGAATTCCTGCGGAAAGCTATGCCGTAAACGAACCCGCCGATAGCGCCCGCTATCAGCGCGGGGAAGATGGTATCCACGCCGTTGGTGTAATAACGCACGCGCGAAAGGTCGATGAGCTTGACCTCGTCGCCGAGCAGCAGCACGAACAGCGCGTACGCGACGGAAAACACCGCCGTCTTGACGGCAAAATCTTTCGAAATGCAGAAAAACGCGAAAATACAGAGGGGAACGTTTACTATCAGAGTGAGATAGCCGACGCTGAACCCGCTCTTGTATTCCACCATCGTCGCTATGCCGTTAAATCCCGCGGGGGCAAAGTCGTTTTCTATGATGAACAGCTCGTAGTTGAAAGCAAACATCAGCGCGAGCCCCACCATTATAAGGCAGTCGATAAAGATCGTACGCAGCTTGCGCCTGTCAAATTTAGGTTTGTCCATGAACGTTAAATGACCTCTTGACCAATTTTACCGCCTGCATACTTTGCGCCGCAGGCAGAGCCCGCGGCGGATACGGTGCAGAACGGTCAGACGTTTACTTCTCCCTTTTTGCCGAGCAGCCGCTCGTTCGCTTTAAGTATGGGATCTATCTCGGCTGAGATGAATTCCGTTACCTGCGAAGGCGCGCGGCCTATGAATTTTTTGGCGTCGAGTATATCTTCGAGCTTGTCCTTTACGGCGGCAAACATTTCGTCCGCCTTTATCAGGTCTATCAGATTGTTTTCTCCGCCGTTTACCTTAACGTTTTCGCCCGCCTTCATGGAAAGCACGCGGATACGTTCGTGCAGGTCCTGCCTGTTGCCGCCCGCCTTTACGCACTCCATCATTATATTTTCGGTCGCCATGAACGGCAGTTCCGCCGCGATGTGCTTGGCTATCACCTTGTCGTAAACGACGAGATTTTCCGAAACGTTCATATAGATGTTGAGTATGCCGTCGAGGGCGAGGAACGCCTGCGCGTTCACTATCCTGCGGTTGGCCGAATCGTCCAGAGTACGTTCGAACCACTGCGTGCCCGCGGTGATTGCACTGTTCATCGGCAGCGAAATAACGAACCTTGCAAGCGAGCCTATCCTTTCGCTGCGCATGGGGTTGCGCTTATACGCCATTGCCGAAGAACCGACCTGCGACTTGCCGAACGGCTCCTCTATCTCCTTCATGTTCTGCAGCAGCCTGATATCGTTGGAGAATTTATAAGCGCTCTGCGCTATCTGCGAAAGCACGCACAGCACGTTGTAATCGAATTTTCTCGGATAGGTCTGCCCGGTAACGCCGTAAACCTTTTCGAACCCGAGCTTTGCCACCACCTTTTTTTCCAGCTCTTTGACCTTTGCCTCGTCGCCGTCGAACAGCTCCATAAAACTCGCCTGCGTGCCGGTAGTGCCCTTTACTCCGCGCAGCTTAAAACACGAAAGCAGGTTTTCGAGATCGTTGTAATCCATTTCGAGGTCCTGCAGCCAGAGCGTTGCGCGCTTTCCGACGGTGGTAAGCTGGGCAGGCTGCAAGTGCGTGAAGCCGAGCGTGGGCAGCTCCCTGTATTTAAGGGCAAACGCACGCAATTTGTCCATCACGTTTACGAGCTTGGCTTTTATTATCTGCAGCGCGTCGAACATTACGATAAGTTCCGAGTTGCAATCCACGAAACAGCTGGTGGCGCCGAGATGTATTATGGGCGCAGCCGATCTTGCCTGATCGCCGAAAGCGTGAACGTGCGCCATCACGTCGTGGCGCAGTTCGTGCTCGTATCTTGCGGCGGCTTCGAAGTCGACGTCGTCGGCGTGCCTCTTCATGTCGGCTATCTGCTCTTCGGTTATGTTGAGCCCGAGTTCCTTTTCAGACTCGGCGAGAGCTATCCAAAGCTTTCTCCACAGTCTGAAACGTTTGAGGTCGGAAAAATTTTCGCTCATCTCGCGGCTTGCGTACCTTGTGACGAGCGGGTTTTCGTAAACGGTGTTGTCCATATAAAGTAATATCTCCGCAAAGAAAATTTATTGTCGTTTTTTCATTTGTTCCTTTTGTTCAAAAAACGGCTGACCGCCACCGCGGCAAGCGCGATACCGGACACGGCGGCGTTAAGGCAACCGACGCCGAGCACCACTATGCCCGCAAGCACGCGCGCTCCCCTGCCGTCCGCCGAAGCGGGCAGCCCTACCGCCGTAAAATATAATCCGAGCCCCACGGCTATACACACCGCCGCGGCCGCAAGGAACGCCGAGAGCACGATAGTTACAAGCTTTCCGGACGGCATGACGTCATACCTTTCTGGGTTCGGGGTAATCCACGCCGAAAGTTTCGCACGTGATCCCGGCGATGACCTGAGGTTTCAGGGGCTTGTCGCGGAAGTCGGTGCGCTGCGTCGCTATCGCGTCCACTACGTCCATGCCCTCCACCACCTTGCCGAACGCGGCGTACTGACCGTCGAGGTGAGCGGCGTTTTTGTGCATGATGAAGAACTGCGAACCTGCGCTGTCGGGCATCATAGTGCGCGCCATAGACAACACGCCGCGCAGGTGCTTGACGTCGTTCTGCCTGAACCCGTTCATGGCAAATTCGCCGCGGATACAATATCCCGGCCCTCCCGCGCCCGTGCCGGCGGGATCGCCGCCCTGGATCATAAAGCCCTCTATCACCCTGTGGAAAGTGAGCCCGTCGTAAAAACCGCTCTTTGCGAGGCTGAGAAAATTATTGACCGTGTTGGGTGCCTTTTCGGGATAGAGTTCGGCGACTATCTTTCCGCCGTCCGCCATCTCTATCGTGATCCTCGGATAGTTCATCGTTTCCTCCTTAAAAATCAAAGCTCGGAAAACTTTTGCAAAACTACGTTTGCCTCGTTAAAAAGTTTTACCGAAAAATCGTCGGGATAACCCTCCTTATACACGACGCGTTTTATACCGGAATTTATTATTATCTTGGCGCAGATAACGCACGGCTGGTGGGTGCAATACAGAGTACAACCCTCCACGCTCGAACCCACGCGGGCGGCCTGGATTATCGCGTTCTGCTCGGCATGCACGGCATAGCAGATCTCCTGCATCGTGCCGCTCTCTATGCCCATCTTCATGCGCAGGCATTCGCCCTTGTCCGCACAGCTCTTTATGCCCTGAGGCGCGCCGTTATAACCGGTGGCGATTATCCGCTTGTCGCGCACGATTACGGCGCCGACGTGCCTGTTCTCCTTGCAGCAGCTCGACCATTTGCCGATATGCTCGGTAAGTTCCATGAACCTTTTGTCCCATTTATCCATAAAGCGCCGCCCTTCCGTTAAATGCTTTACCTTATTTTAGCATAATTTTTAAGCGATTGCAATTTTTTATAATAATATGTTTAACTTTAATTGCCGCCGTTTATAAATTTACTGTACAAAAATCTTAATCTTATCGGAGGTACTTTATGAACATAAAACCTTTGTTCGACAAAGTAGTTGTTGAACCGGTAAAAGCCGAAGAAAAGTCAAAGGGCGGCATAATCCTTACCGCCGCCGCACAGGAAAAACCCGCCACCTGCACCGTCGTGGCTGTGGGCCCCGGCGGCATTGTGGACGGCAAAGAAGTTAAAATGCAGGTAAAACCCGGCGACAAGGTGCTCCTTTCCAAATACAGCGGAACGGAAGTCAAAGTCGACGGCAAAGAATATACGATAATACGTCAGAGCGATATTCTGGCAATAGTTGAATAACCGGGAGGACTTATAAAATGGCTAAACAGATAAAGTATGGCGACGACGCCAGAAAGGCGCTTGAAAAAGGCGTAAACGTGATAGCAGACACGGTAAAGATAACGCTCGGCCCCAAGGGCAGGAACGTGGTGTTCGACAAAAAGTTCGGCGCGCCGCTCATCACCAACGACGGCGTTACCATCGCAAAGGAAATAGAGCTGGAAGATCCGTTCGAAAACATGGGCGCGCAGCTCGTTAAAGAAGTTTCCACCAAGACCAACGACGTGGCCGGCGACGGCACCACCACCGCCATGCTGCTTGCGCAGGCGATCATCCGCGAAGGCCTTAAAAACCTGGCCGCGGGCGCAAATCCCATCATCCTTAAAAAGGGCATCGCCGCAGCCGTGGACGCAGCGGTAAACAAGATCAAGTCCATTTCCAAGCCCGTAGAGAGCAAACTTTCCATCTCGCAGGTGGCATCTATATCGGCGGGCGACAACCAGATCGGCGAACTCATTGCCGACGCCATGGAAATAGTCGGCAAAGACGGCGTTATCACGGTCGAAGAGGGCAAGTCCATGACCACCGAACTCACAACCGTGGAAGGCATGCAGTTCGACAGGGGCTACGCTTCCGCCTATATGGTGACAAACACCGAAAAGATGGAAGCCGTTCTCGACAATCCTTATATCCTCATAACCGATAAAAAGATATCCTCCCTTCAGGAGATACTTCCCGTAATAGAACCCATAGCGCAGCAGGGCGCAAGACTGCTCATCATAGCGGAAGACGTCGAAGGCGACGCGCTTGCCGCGCTCATAGTAAACAAACTCAAGGGCGTGCTCAACTGCGTTGCCGTAAAGGCGCCCGGCTTCGGCGACAGAAGAAAGGCCATGCTGGAAGACATTGCCATCCTTACCGGCGGCACAGTCATCTCCTCCGACCTCGGCTACGAATTCAAGAACGTCACGATGGATCTGCTCGGCAGGGCATCGCAGGTCAAGGTGGATAAGGACAACACCACCATCATCAACGGAGCGGGCAGCAGCGACGCCATAAAGGCGCGCGTTGCCTCGATAAAGGCTCAGATAGCCGAAACGACCTCCGATTACGACAAGGAAAAGCTTCAGGAGCGCCTTGCAAAACTTGCCGGCGGCGTTGCCGTTATCAACGTCGGCGCGGCCACCGAAGTGGAGATGAAGGAAAAGAAGCTGCGCATAGAAGACGCGCTCTCCGCTACCCGCGCAGCCGTGGAAGAAGGCATCGTTCCCGGCGGCGGCGTAACTCTACTCTCCTGCATCCCCGAGATCAAAAAGCTTACCGACAAGCTCGAAGGCGACGAAAAGACGGGCGCGCAGATCGTGCTCCGCGCGATAGAGGAACCCGTTCGCCAGATAGCAAAGGACGCCGGCCTCGACGGTTCGGTCATCGTAAACACCATTCTTTCTTCCAAGAAGGCAAACTACGGTTTCGACGCGCTCAAAAACGAGTACACCGACATGGTGGCAAGCGGCATAATCGATCCCACCAAGGTAACCCGTTCGGCGCTGCAGAACGCCGCTTCCGTTGCGGCGACGCTGCTCACCACCGAGAGCATCGTGACCGATATACCCACTCCTCCCGCACCCGCGGCTCCCAACCCCGACATGGGCGGCGGAATGTATTGATGAACGCATAAAAATTTAAGAGCTCCGCGTTTCGGCGCGGAGCTTATTTTTATACGATAAAGGGCGGCGCCGTGCCGCCCTATACTTTACATAAGTTTTCCGAGTATCTTGTAAAGCGCGTATCTGCCGTGCTCGTAAGTCAGCCCGCCCTGAAAATATGCAATGTACGGCGGCTTTACGGGGCCGTCCGCGGAGAGTTCTATCGACGCACCCGAAACGAACGTGCCCGCCGCCATTATTATCTTATCGTCGTAGCCGGGCATATCCCACGGCTCGCACGTCACGTAGCCGTCCACGGGCGAGGCGTACTGCACCTCGCGGATGAAGTTCACCATCCTGCCCGCGTCGCCGAACTCTATCGCGCGCGTTATGTCGTGCGGCAACACGCCCGCCGCGGGATAGTTGCGGTAACCGAGCCCCGCCATTGCCTCGCCTATCAGCAGGCTGCATTTAAGAGCCTGCGCCACCGTATGCGGCGCAAGGAAAAAACCCTGATAGTAATACTGATAGCCGAGCGCATGCGAACCTACTTCAAGGCCTATGGACGGCGCGGTGAGCCGCTTGCCTATCAAATCGATATATTCCGCCCTGCCGCAGATATAGCCGCCCGTCTGCGCAAGCCCGCCGCCCGGATTTTTGATGAGCGAGCCGACTATTATATCCGCACCCGCCTGCGAAGGTTCGCGCCTTTCCACAAATTCTCCGTAACAGTTATCGACGAACACGCAGCCGTTGAAGCCGTTTTCGCGCACGAGCGCGACGATCTCGCCTATCTCGTCTACGGAAAAGGCGTCGCGCAGCTCGTACCCGCGCGAGCGCTGGATATATACGACCGTGGCGGAAGTAAGGCCGGCCTTTATTGCAACTTTATCGAATTTACCGTTTTTATCGAGCTCGGCGCATCTGAATGCGACGCCGAAATCTTTTAACGAGCCGTTGCCCTCGCCGAAGATGACTCCGCGTATCGTATCGTAAGGCATCCCGCTTATGCAAAAAAGCTCGTCGCCCGGGCGCAGCAATCCGAACAGCGCCACCGTAAGTGCGTGCGTGCCGGAGAGCATATGAGGCGAAACAATGCCCGCTTCCGCCCCGAACGCGTCGGCAAACACCGCGCCGAGGCTGTCGCGGCCGTCGTCGCCGTAACCGTAACCCGTGGTCCCGGCAAAATGTCGCGCGGCAATGCGCGCGCGGGCAAACGCCTCGCACACCTTTGCCTGGTTAAAGTATGCCGTTTCGTCAATTTCGGCAAACAGACCTTTAAGTTTTTCTTCGCAATCCTTTATATATCTTATCCTGTCGTCCATATCCGTTATCACAATAACCCGAGGATCCTGTCTGCAGTCGCCTCTTGCGGAGCAAGGTGCACGAGACCCGGCAGTTTTTTGAAAAACGTAAGCTGGCGCTTGGCGTATCTGCGCGTATTCTGCTTAATTATATCACGCATAGTACTCTGCGAAAGCCCGTTTTTAAGACATTCTATCACTTCTTTATAGCCTATCGCCTGCATGCAGCGGCAATTCTCGTCTATACCGCGATCGAGCAGCGATTTAACCTCTTTCACGAGCCCGCGCCCGAACATTTCGTCTACGCGGGCGTTTATGCGCGCATAAAGTTCTTCGCGCGGGTAATCTACGCAGACGGCGAGATAATCGAAGCGCCGTTTTTGCCCGTCGTTAATCTCCGACTTTTTTACGCCGCACCCGTCGAGTATCTCCAACGCGCGCACCACCCTTTTCAGGTCGTTGGGATGGAGTTTTGCAGCAGACTGCGGATCGGCGGCGCGCAGCAGGCCGTAGACGTATTCCCTGCCGCGCTCCCGCGCAAGTTCTTCGTATTTTTCGCGCAGGGCCTTATCGGCCGCAACGCTGCCGTAACTCAGATCGAACAGCAGAGAGTTTATATAAAACCCCGTGCCGCCGCACACGACGGGTATCTTACCTTCGCCGACGAGCCTTTCCACCACCGGCAGAGCCGCGGCGCGATAATCCGACACGCTGTATTCGTCGCGCGGGGAGGCAACGTCTATCATATAGTGTTCAACGCCCAGCTTTTCCTCTTCCGAAGGTTTTGCCGTGCCTATGTCGAGTCCCTTGTAAACGAGCTGAGAATCGGCGGAAACGACGGCGCTTTTCAGCCGCTTTGCACATTCGGCGGCAAGAGCAGTCTTACCCGTGGCGGTCGCGCCGCAAATAACGAGCACCTGCGCCATCACACGATCCTTCTGAACATCTTTTCGAGCTGCTTTTTCGTGAGCTTTACCACGGCGGGCCTGCCGTGCGGGCATTTGAGCCCCATATCGTAGTCCATATCTTCGAGCAGCCTGCACGCCTCCTGCACGGTGAGCTTTTTGCCGCCCTTTACGGCATGCTTGCACGCGGTGGTCGCTATCCTGTCCTTTAACACGTCCTCCGCCTTTATGGATTTAAGCCCTCCGATATCGGAGAACAGCTCGGCAAAGAACTCTTTGAAATTCATGTTATACAGGTCGACCGGCACCTCGCACACGCGGAAAGCATCCGCGCCGAACGGTTCTATATCGAATCCCATGGAGCGTACTGCTTCCAGATTTTCGCTCATGAACGCGTACTCTTCGGGAGACAGCCTGAACAGGTAAGGGATCAGCATCCCCTGCCTTGGAACGTTCCTGTCCGCCATCTGCTTTTTGAGCCGCTCGTATATCACCCGCTCGTGAGCGGCGTGCTGGTCGATTATGTAGACGTCGTCTTCCCGCTCGAATATGAGATAGGTGTTGAACATTTCGCCTTTGAACGTAAAATCCCTGCACCTGTATTTTTCGTCGGAAAAATCCGGTTCGGCTATCTGTCTGAACGGGAACTCGCCGGGCCCCGGCTCTTCGTACCGCGGATAGCCGACGCCCATTTCGTGCTCTTCCTTTATATCGCGCGAATAATAAGCGTACAGCGGATATTTTTCCACGTCGTTGCCGAATTTTGCGGGATCGAACTTCTCCTTTACGGGTTGCCTGCTCGAAGCAAGGATGAACGGTTCGTAATCCTCCTGCCTGTACTCCGCCTTAACGAGAGGCCGCTTGCGGAAAGCCGGCGCAGCCGGCGCCTCTTCGGCGGCAGGCGGCTGCGGCAACGCGTTTTCGCTCGTGGCCGATTTATCGTCCGCACGCCCCGAAACAAATTCTTTGACCGTAGTCTGTTCGGGCTTATAAGACCTTACTTCGGGCACGCGCGCGCAGTCCACGACGAAATCGGCAGCCTTTGCCGTCCCGTCGAGCACGCCGGAGATAACCGAGTAAAAGGCCGAATACACGGACCGCGGATCGGCAAACCGGACGTCCGCCTTATTGGGATGCACGTTGACGTCCACCATGTCCGCCGGCATGTCCGCAAACAACACGTAAAAAGGCTACTGCCTTTTCATAAGATAACTTGCGTACGCGTTGTTGATGGCGGACGCGATGGCGTTGTTGACTATGTACCTGCCGTTAAGAAACAGGCTCTGCCCGCTCTTGTTGGTACGGAAAAAGTTCTGATTTCCTATATAGCCGCGTATCCTTACGCCGTTCTTTTCGGCGTCTATCCTGAAACATTCGGATATCGTCTTTGCGCCGTAGACCTGAGCTATGGCCTCTTCCGGCCCGTTGCCGAACGATTGCAGCTTAAGCTTTCCGTCGGCGTAATATTTGAACGCCACGTCGGGATTGCCGAGCACGAACCGGTTTACGAAGCTGTGGATATCTGCCTCCTCCGCCTTGTCCGATTTAAGAAACTTTGCCCGCACCGGCGTGTTGAAAAACAGGTCGTGAACGATGACTTCCGTGCCCTTGTCCAAAGCGGCGGGCTGGACTTTGCCCGTATAGCCCGCCTCGCACACCACCCTGCACGCCTCGTTGCCCTCCGTGCGGGAAACGATCTCCGTGCGCGAGATGGAGGAAATGCTTGCAAGCGCCTCGCCCCGGAAACCGAGCGTGGTTATTTTTTCCAGATCTTCCACGCACGAAACCTTGCTCGTTGCATGCGGAATAAAGGCGCTGCGCATGTCGTCCGGCTCTATGCCGCAGCCGTTGTCGCACACTTTAATCAGCTGCCTGCCGCCCTTTTCCACGTATATCGTTATCTCGGTTGCGCCCGCGTCCAGCGAATTTTCCACCAGCTCTTTAAGGGCGGAATAAGGCCTGTCCACCACCTCGCCTGCGGCTATCCTGTTGTAAATATCCTTGGTAAGTATGTTGATCTTTGCCATAACTTCACCTTACTTTACTTTTTCCGCGAGATCCGCAAGCAGCATGAACGCCTGCATCGGCGAAAGGGTGTTTATATCCGTTTCGCGCAAAATGCGCTCCACCTCCGAAGGCCTCCGCTCCTCGCTCTCAGCTTCGTCTTTAACGACCGCGCCCTCGCGCTTTTCCACCATTTTAAGTATCTGTTTTGCCCTGTCCGTAACGTCCGAAGGCACGCCGGCAAGCGCGGCGACCTCTATGCCGAAGCTGCGGTTTGCACCGCCGCGCATGATCTTGCGCAGGAACACCACGCTGCCGTTTATCTCTTTTACGGCTATCTTGTAATTCTTTACGCCCTCCAACCTGTCTTCCAGCTCGGTGAGCTCGTGATAATGAGTTGCAAACATCGTCTTTGCGCCCACCTTTTCGGTAAGCTTTTCGATCACCGCCCAAGCAATGCTCAGGCCGTCGTACGTGCTCGTCCCTCTGCCGACTTCGTCGAGGATAAGCAGACTGTTTTTAGTGGCGTTCTGCAATATGGACGCGACTTCTATCATCTCCACCATGAACGTGCTCTGGTCGAAGATAAGATTGTCGCTCGCGCCCACCCTCGTGAATATCCTGTCCACGACGGGTATCTCCGCCGACTTTGCAGGCACGAAGCTGCCTATGTGCGCCATCAGCGTTATCAGCGCCGTCTGGCGCATGTAGGTGCTCTTGCCCGCCATGTTCGGCCCGGTGATTATCATCGTGCGGTTTTCACCCTCGTCGAGCAGCGTGTCGTTGGCAACGAACCGCTCTTTGGAGATAACCTCCACGACGGGATGCCTGCCCTCGCGTATCGCGAGCGGCTTCTCCTGCGGGACGATGACGGGGCGCACGTATTTGTTGCTCTTTGCGACCTGCGCAAGCGAGATAAAGACGTCCAGCCACGCCACGGCGGCGGAGAGCCTTTTAAGGTTGTTTATATTCGACGACAGCGTCTCCTTTATCCGCGCGTAGAGCTCTGCTTCCAGCCTGAGCGCGCCGTCCTCGCTCGAAAGTATCTTTTCTTCTATCTCTTTTAGTTCGTCCGTCGTGTACCTTTCGGAATTGGCGAGCGTCTGCCTGCGCTGATAGCCGATGGGCACCTTGTCCTTAAATGATTTCGAAACTTCGATATAATATCCGAACACGCGGTTATAGCCTATGCGCAGAGTGCGTATGCCCGTTTCGTCGCGCTCGCGCGACTCAATTTTAAGTATGATGCCCTTGCCGTGGTCCTTTATGTCGCGCAATTCGTCGAGCTGTGCGTTGAAGCCGCCCTTTATGTATCCGCCTTCCTTTAACGTTGCGGGAGTCTTTTCCGCCTCTATCGCCCTGTCGATAAGGTCGGCAACGTCGCTCAGGTCCACAAGCCCGTCCGAAATATCCTTCACCGCCCGCGAAGTGAATCCGGAAAGCTGGAATTTAAGGTTGGGTATCACCGAAAGCGAACGGGCAAGCGCAAGACAGTCGCGCGGCATTATGTTGTCGTTGGATACCTTGCCCGCAAGGCGCTCGATATCCTTTACTTCGGAAAGCAGTTCGGAAACGGACAGCATAACCACCGGAGCGCGGAAAAACTCCTCCACGCCGTCAAGGCGGTAATTTATCGCGTCGGCGTCGGCAAGCGGCGAAAGTATCAGGCTGTTGAGCAGCCTTGCGCCCATGTTCGTGCGCGTCTTGTCCAGCAGCCAGAGCAGCGAACCGTATTTCTTGCCTTCGGCAAGCGTTTTCACGAGCTCGAGATTGCGGATAGCCGTGTTGTCCAGACGCATATAATTGTCCGCTTCCAGATACTTTATGCCGTCTATATTTTTGAGCGCATGCTTCTGCGTATCTTTTAAGTATTCCACAAGCGCGCCCGCGGCGCACACGGCGGCGTCGTGGCCGCTTACGGAAAAGGCGGCAAGCGAACCGGTGCCGAACTGTTCGCAGAGCGCGCGTTCGGCCGCGGCACGACCGTAAGCCCATGCGGGATAAGAGGAAAACCGCGGCAGTACCCCGCGCGAAACTTCGGGCATGGCGCGCGTTTCCATTATAAAGTTATCGTCGCTTATTATCTCCTTTACGGAAAGTTTTATCATCTGCGCGACCACACGGGCGGCGGCGTTTTCGCCGCTGAATTCCACCGCGCAGAACTCGCCCGTGGTTATGTCCGCCCAAGCAAGCGCCGCCGTGCCGCCTTCTGAAAACGCGCTGCACACATAGCTTGCAGACTTTTCGTCGAGGTGCTTTTCGTCCGTTACGGTGCCGGCGGTCACCACCCTTATCACGTCGCGCGCGACTATGCCCTTTGCCGCCGAAGGATCTTCGAGCTGCTCGCAGATCGCCACCTTTTCGCCCAGCTCTACGAGCTTTGCGATGTAGCCGTCCGCCGCGTGATAGGGCACGCCGCACATCGGCGCACGTTTATCCAGCCCGCAGTCCCTGCCCGTGAGCGTGAGGTCGAGCAGTTTCGACGCCCTTTCGGCGTCGTCGAAAAACATTTCGTAAAAATCGCCGAGGCGATAAAATACTATACAGTCCTTATACTTTTCCTTTACGGAAAGGTAGTGGCTCATCATAGGTGAAAGTGCCATAGATCATCCCGCGCTACAAATATTTACTTTATAACTTCGCCGATAAGCGAAATGCCGTTCGCCTCGTTTACCTTTATATCCACAAAACTGCCGATAAGCGAATCGTCGCCTTTGAAGTAACCCATCCTGCCGTATTCGTCCCTGCCGAGATACATGCCGCGCTTTTCGTCGTAACCTTCGCACAATATCTCGCACGTTCTGCCCACGTACTTTGCGCTCTGCTCGCGCGTGAGCGAGTTGACGAGCTCCACAAGCTCCACGATCCTCTCCTTGCACACTTCCTCCGGCACCTGGCACGGCATCTTGGCCGCGACGGTGCCCTCTCTTTTTGAATAAACGAACGTGAACGCCGAAGAAAAGCCGACCTCCCTGACGAGCCTGAGCGTATCTTTGAAGTCCTCGTCCGTTTCGCCCGGGAATCCTACGATAAGGTCGGTGGTCACGGCGCAGTCGGGAACGTGCTTTTTTAAGATCTCTATCTTTTTAAGATAGTCGGCGGAAGTATATTTTCTGTTCATCGCCTTTAAGATCCTGTCGGAGCCGCTCTGGACGGGCAGATGTATGCATTTACATATCGCCGGCTCGTCGGCTATGGCGCGCGCCAGCTCCTCGGAAAAGTCCTTGGGGTGGCTCGTCATGAAGCGCAGGCGGAATTTCCCGTCTATCGCAACTATCGCCCGCAGCAGTTCGGGGAAAGTCACGTCTCCGCCGCCGGACGCGAACGAATTGACGTTCTGCCCGAGCAGGGTGAGCTCCTTATACCCCTCGCCCACGAGCGAACGCGCCTCCGCGATGAC
>CALVLW010000042.1 GCA_944341315.1 uncultured Clostridia bacterium | reverse complement strand
AGAGAGCATAAGAAAGCACGCGGTTCGGGCTTCGGCGCAAGCCGAGCTCTGCCGTGGCTCCGCACAAAGCGTGGAAACGGCAGTATATCGCTCTGCGCGAAATTTACAGTTAACCCGATAAACCTGTTACGCTCGGGAGGCTTCGGCCTCCCTTTTTGCGTGGACGCTTTACTTTAATGAGTCCTTCATGCAGTTGTCATACCGCCCCCGCTGTGTTATAATGTATGCATGGATATGAGAACGACCGTAAAATATCTTATCGTCACGTTTGCCATAACTTACGCCTGTTGGTGGGGCGTTGCCGCGCTTACGGCATACCCCGAGCTTGCCTACGGCGACCCGTTGCCGACCGTCATTTACATAATCGGCAACTTCGGCCCCGCCATAGCCGCACTGCTCTGCATAGGCGGCAGACCATATCTGCGTTCACTGAAAAATTTCCTGTTTTCTTATAAAAAACACGGCATTGGGATATTTCTGCTGTTCGTTACAATGGTTGCGCTTACCGTTTGCCTTTCTTCACGGGAATGGAACCCTCAGATGACCGTGCCGAATTTTTTTATAAGCCTTATCGGCTCCACCTTTGTTTACGGCGGCGAAGAAGAACTCGGCTGGCGCGGGATCCTGCAACCGACGTTATCCAAGAAAATAACTTTCCCGCTCGCCGCGCTCGTGTGCGGCGCAATATGGGCACTGTGGCACCTGCCGCTGTGGTTCATAGAAGGCCATCCCAATCAGTCCATGCCGTTCTGGATACAGGCGACGCTCGGCATATTTCTTTGTTTCTGGCTGGGAATAATATACGATCGCTCGCGCTGCCTGCCGCTGTGCATGCTTTTCCACGGCTTGACGAACGTGCTGCTTTCGTCGTTTGTATTGAAATTGAATTGGATATTGATAGTCGGCATCGTCATTACGACGGCCGCCGCGGTCGTTCTTTGGCTCACAGACATAAAAAAACAAAAGCACGCCGAAGAGACCGACGTGAAAAATAAGCCTCAGGAGAAAAATTATGAACATAAATAAGGAAACGTGGCAATGGACGAGAAAGCCCGAAAAATTCACCGTAGCCGAAGACCGCATAGAGATAATAACGGAGCCGCACACCGACCTGTGGCAGCGCACCTACTACCGCTTTTGCAACGACAGCGCGCCCGTGCTGCAATCTAAGACGCGCGAGAAATACTTTTCCTTTACCGTAAAGACCGTATCGGAAGGCAAACGCCGTTTCGATCAGTGCGGCGTGATAGTTTACTTCGACAGCAAAAATTGGCTTAAAGCCTCGGCGGAATACGAGAACGACGAATTTGCGCACCTTGGCAGCGTGGTCACCGTGAACGGTTATTCCGACTGGGCGACGACTGAGATACCCGCGGACAGAAAACATATCTGGTACAGACTGAGCCGCAGAGAGGACGACTTTTGCGTCGAGTGCTCGTTCGACGGAAAAAAATTCAGTCAGATGCGCGTGTGCCACATTCCCGCCGCCGCGGACGAAGTGCCGTTCGGGATATACGCGTGCAGCCCGGAGGACTCTTCGTTCAAGGCGACCTTTACCGATTTTGACTTTGGTGAATGCAAATGGAAAGCGCACGACGGACAGCAGCCGGACGAAAATCAATAAAAAACGGCAAACAATGCCACGCATAGTACTTGAAAAATATACAAAAACCGCCCGTGAGGGCGGTTTTTTCAATGCTTGTCGTTTTCAGTCGGCACAACGGTGTAAGCGGGAGGCTGCGGAACGTAGCCCACCCTTTGCGAGATATCGTAAGGCACGGGCGGCGGCAGGAAATTTGCCGCGGGCAGCACCACGCGCTCGGGCGCGGCGCTCTCCTTATTTTCGTTCCGTCTGCTTTGAACGGCGGCGATAACGCTGCGCGTAACGGCTACGCGCCTCGTTTTTGCGTCGTTTGCCCTGCGCCGTGCGCGTAAAAGGCACAATATAAGTATTATGCTGACTATTACCGCGACCGCAAGCAGCGCGACGAGCACTATTTTCCACGTCATGCTCCACACGGGAGCAAGCATCTGCACCGTCATATCACACCTCTCATTTAACAACCGCAAGCACCGAGCCTTCGGCAGGATACTGCGAGTTGCCCACTTCCATCAATTTTATGCTCGTAACGTTTCCGCCGAGCGTTATATCCATATTACCCGCGGAAGCGTCGCCGATTATTACGTAAGTCGCAACGTCCGTCGAGAACCAATCGGCGCCCGAACCGACGGTTACGTTGCTGCCCTCTATCCTCCACACGTAATATTTGCCCCTGTGGCGGATATCTTCGGGCGCGCCCGCGCCGCCGTTATCGGTAACGGTGTAGCTGAGCGTGCCGTCGGCATAGCTGCCTCCGCGTACCGCCGCGCCGTACAGTTCGGCTTTGGCGGAAAGTACGTTTTGCAGCTGACCTTCGGAAAGTTCCGCACGCTGGATCTTATCCTTCTGCGATTCGTCCGCAACGACGCCCTCCGTCTGGAATTCCGTACGCACGAAATTTACGTCGGCAGCGGTTGCCGTTACCGTGAGCGCGCCCGCGCCGAAAGCGTTGGAATTATTCGGCAACGTTATCACGAGATAATAACTTTCGGTGACGAGCTCGCCCGCATAATCAAAATCCATCCAGCCGCCCGCAGTTGCCGGCGAGCCGGGAAGCGCCTTGAACTCCGCAGCCGCCAGCCGCGCCGTGCCGCCTGCCGGCACCATGAAGCTGCCAACGGAATAAGGCTTTCCGTTTATCTGATAGAACAGCCTGACCGCCGTGCCTTCGGGCAGGGTGCGGCTGAAATCGAATGCCGCCGAGCCGCCCTTTTGCGCGTCGCCGTTGCCGTGATTGATTTCGTAACGCACGGTGAACACTCCGTCCGAACGCAGGTCGATGCTCTGCGTATAGCTGTCGTCGTTGTCGTTTTCGCCCGCAACGACCGCCAGGTTGTCACCGCTTATATAAACGTATATCGTGCCCGTTACGTCTGCCGCGGAAACGGTGTAAACGCCGCCCGAGAGAGCGTAGCCGACCTCTACGAGGGCCCCGTTACGATAAGTGAACACGCTTACGCGGGGAATGCCCGAATAGCTGCCCGTAATTTTCAAGCTGAACCCGCGCAGAACGTCTATGGGGATAAGCCCGCCCGATTCCAGCAGACTGCCGGCGAGCCCGCCCGTTATCGAAACGCCGACAGGCGCGTTGAGCACCACCGTGTAATTCCAGCGGGCGTAATAATTCATGGAGCCGCGCACCACATCGGGGCGGCCGCCCTGTTCAAGCGCGGCGTCGCCGTTTTCGCAGTACTGCACGAAACTTATGCCGTAAGAGGACGAAGACGAAGCGCTGTCGGTCATGAAAAAGCCCTTGAAAGTAAAGCCTTCCCGCGCAAAAACTTCGGTAAACGCGCCGCCGTAAGTATCGTCGAAGTATGCGAATATCTCGTCGCGCAGCGCCGTTGTTATGGGCGTATCCGCCTTTACGTGATAAATGAAGTAACGAGTGCCCAGCGAGCCGCCTGCGGCAGCCGACACCCAATCGCCCACGTCGAACATTACCGAATACATCTTGGAGAACGACGCGTTCACCCTTATTTCGGCAAGGTCGGCGACTTCGAACAGCTCCGCGGGGAGAGTCACCGCATACATGCCGGAAACGCCGTCGTAGCCGTAAACGATGTCGTAAGCGACGCCGTTATGCGTTACCGTGACCGTGTAATAATAAGGCCCGGAACCGCTCACCTTTTCTACCGCCGTAGTCGCCGCCCCGCCGTTCACCGACCACTCGTAACTGCCCGCCGAGCCGTTCACCCTCTTTTCCGGCAACACGACGCCGAAGCGGAACAACTCTGCGTTTGCCGAGTTTTCGAGTATGAATTCCAGCGTGGGATTCAGGCCGTAACCGGGATTGGGCTCGAGCAGGAAAGTAAATTCGTGCCCGTTAACGGCGTCGTTATCGTTCTGCGGCGAATAGCTTGCGCCGCCTATCACGTCCGGAGTGACCACTATTTTGCGTGCCACCTCTATCGTGAGCTGCGCCTTTGCGTCACCCACCGCCATATTCTGCACTATCGGGGTACATTCTACTGTTATGAGCGAATTGTTTGCAACGTCGGTGCCTATCATTACCGTGCCGTTGGGCTGCACGTCTACATTGCCGCTGCCCGAGGAGAGGCTGCCTGTGAACTGTACGTCTACTATGTACCTGTTAAAGCCGAAACGGTAATTTACCGTTGCCTCTATGCGCACGGTATCGCCGGAGGAATATACATACCTGTGCGTACCGTCCTCGGCGTCGTATTCCGCCCTTGCGGGAGTATCCTCGGCGGGCGCCAAAGTGACGCCCGTTATGGCGTTGGGCACCACCTCTATGACTATATAATCGTTATACCCTTCAAAGATGTATTCAAGCACGAGCGCCGCGCCGTCCGTTTTGCCGAGCACGGGGGAAACATAAAGCCCCGTGCCGTCGTCTTTAAGGCGGATATTGAAATATCCGCTCACGTCGTCGGGATAGACAAGGTTGCCCTTATTTTGGACTATTTGCAGAGCAGTGCTTTCAACGTTTGTCGCACCCTCGGAATAGCCGAGCAGTCCGCTTTTCACGAAATAAATATTGGGCGTATAAACGTTGCCCGTGGATGCAAGTATCTCCTGTGCGGTGCCCTCCTTGCCGGCGTATATCTGGAAATAAGTTATATTGCCAGACTGCGAAAAATTATTGGTATTCCCGGCGTTAACGTCTTCGCCGCCGAGGTCTGCCGCGGAGAGATTTACGTCCTGCGGCGTGCCGGGAGCGTTTACCGTTATGGGATAAGAACATAACAGCCTGCTGCCGCCGTCCGCCGTTTGGACGAGTATCTGTCCGAACGAAGTGCCCGATTGCTTTGCTTCTACTTCCGCTGCATAGCTGAACCTCCCCGTTCTTGAAAGCGTAACGCTGTCGCCCACCACGCGCACCGTTATGCTGCTGCCCGCCATTGTGCTATTGATACTGTTATTGCTCGCGGTATCAAAATCCAATCCGAGGCCGGAGTATATATCTTGCGTAGAAGACCACCAATCAGTTGTCAATTCAACTTCCTGAGCATCGTTGCTGCTCAGTCTGTTCGTTCCGCCGTTTACTATGCCCACGGCGTAGTTGCCGCTGCCGCTCGTATCGTCGCCGCCAGAGTTGTTCCTGAATGCGTAAGCCTCGGTAAACGACGATGCGTTTACGTTTGCGGCGACGAAATAATTATTGCGGTTGTTGCCCGTGTTCGCCCCGTCGAAATTTACGCCCACGCCGGTCATCACCGTCGCAGTATAATTCGACTGAGTTATATCGGGAGCGGAAGCCGTTACGAACGCGTTGGATATATTGTTTTGCAGATATGCATCCGAAAACACGCGCGGGCAGATGCCGGACGCATAAGCGCGGACATTACTGCCGAAAAGCCAGGAGGAATCGGAGTAAGTTATCGCCTCGACGTCGGTATCGATGACTTTGCTCGAAGTTATGCTGCCGCGCTGCACCATGCCGGAGATGCCGCCCGCAAAAGTGTTGAACGTGGCGGACGAAGCAAGGATATCGTTATCCGTGCTTTCGCAGCCGGACACGTCGGTCCTTGCCACCCACCATATGCCGCCGAACACGCCGCCGGCATAAGTGAGCATCGCCTCTTCGCCTATCGCCTCTACCGAGCAATTATTTACCCTTATGCCCGCAGCCACGTTTGTGCAGTTTACGCCGTTGTTTGCCGTGCCGAACACGCCTACCGCGCCGCCCACGTAGATATCCTTTGTCCAGCCGCTGTCGTTGGTCTGTATATACGCCCTGCCTGCAACGTGCATATTACTTACCGAGCTGTTTTCCAGCGCGTAATTACGGTAGCCGTAAGCCGACTCCGCCTCCGCTATTACCCTCGTTGCGCCGATAAGTCCGCCCACGCTTGCCGTGTTGGGATTGTTGGTGGAATTGAAGTAAACAATGGCGTCGCCGCGCTTTGCGCAGCTTACGGAAAGGCCGCTTGCATAGCAGCCCTCCGCCATTCCGAACATGCCGCCCACATAACCTTCGGTGCAGTAGTCGGCGTTGCCCGACTTGGCGTTCTGCACGCCGCGCACGGCATAACCGCTTTCGTGTACGCCGCTGAAATCAAGCGAAACGCCGCTTATGCCCAAAGCCTTAGTATCGTAACGGCCGTAGCCCTTTACGTGGCCTATCACGCCGCCGGCATACACGTTGTTGCCGCTTTTGCCTTCACCGAGGTCGGACGCGAACGAATAGCCGAGCGCGTTTACCGAGCACGCTTCGAGAGTGACTTTTATATCGGAAATAACGGCTCCCGAACCCGTGCCGCTCGAGGCTTTGCCCGCCAGGGCGCCCGCCGCGATATCTCCCACCGCAGTGGAACCGGTCAGCCTGCGCGCGGTCACGGAACTGCCGCTTGCGCCGAACGTAAAGCCCGTTAAAGTGTAATCGTTTTGCAGCAGCGAAGTGAACAGGCCTGCAAACACGCCGTGCCGATCGCCCGCGTTCGAGGCCGTTTCCGTCTGCTCGGCAAGCACGTCCACGGGGCAGTCTTTGCCGTCGTTGAGCCTGATAACGGGATCCGCCACCGAAGGGGTGAACGCGTTATAGCCGAATATGCCGCCGGCATAGGCGGGGCCTTTGCCGTTCTGCACCGAAGAAACGGAAACGGGGCAGGAGAACAGCGCACCCTCCGCGTCGGACGCGATAAAGTGCACGCTCTTGTTCTGCGTGTTCTTTACCACGTAACCTATGGCGCCGCCCGCAAACGTCATGCCGCGGCTGTTGCCGTCGGCGGTGGCGGCGCGCACGCTGAACGTGCCGGACGCGTCTGAGCCCACGAAATCGACGTCGCTTATGGTTATGCCCGCGGCGGAACCGTAGCCGTCCTCGACGTAGGCCATGCCGATAAGGCCGCCCGCAACGGCGACCGCTGCGGAATTGCCGCCGCTTATGTCGTCGGGATCGAGATCGCCGCCCGACTGTGCCGCGGCAACGGCGGATACGGTGCTGCCCGAACCGCTTACGGTAATGCCCGATATGCCGTAGCTGCCGGCAGGGCCTATTTCCGGATAGAAAGACGCCCCGCCGTATATTATGCCGGCAAGCCCGCCCGCAAGCGCGCTGCCGTTTATCGTGGAGTCTGCAAGTATGTTTGCGCCGCGCAGGTCGGCCTTAAAGCCGTTTACGTAGGCGTTCTGCACCACGCCGGCAAGCCCGCCCACCATGGTAAGGGTATCGGAAGTATCGTCCTCCGCGCATGTCACGCTTATTTCGGAATAATTGCCAACGTAACTTACGTCCGACCAATAATCGATGTCCGCGCCGGAATAGCCGAACACGCCGCCCGCGTAAACGCTTACGCCTCCGCCTTTTTCGCCCGCGCGGGCGGATATGGACACGCGCGAAACGGCGCCGTCTATCGCCACGTTTTTGCCTATGCTGCCTGCAACGCCGCCCACATATACGCGGTGGTCGCCCGACATGCCGTCGTCCGCGTCGGCGCTGAGCGCAATAGTGCCGCGCACGTCGGCGTCGATGATAGCACAGGCGTTGCTGCCGTCGCCGTATATATAATTAAAGAAACCTATGCTTAAAACGCTGTGCGTCATTTCATCGTCGGTGTAATTGAAGTTGCCGCCGCCCGCTTCGGCAAACGAAACGTTCATGGTGGCGGCGTAGCCGTTGAAGTCGAACACGCCCGCAAAGGGCACGCCGCGCCTGGAACCCAGGCCGAAATAGCCTTCGGCATAGTTTGCCGACTGCGTAAGGCTGGCGTTTATTATCACGTCGTTGGCGAGCCTGAAATACGAGGTGGAGAGTTTTTGCCGCGCGGCAAACACGGCAGTCTTTACCGTGCCGCCGTTGCCCGCGAAATCGCCGTTTTCGTTATACCACCCCTCCTCGTCCATGCCGAATTCGGCAAGATAGCCCGCAAACTTTACGCCTATGTCGTAATATTCGCCGTCGGTCTGATAAGTGTCGCGCTCGAAGTCGCTATCCCTTGCGGCAAGCAGTTTGGAAAGCGCGATAAGATCTTCGGTGGTGGAAACGAGGTACGCCGAAGAAAGGCTCCTGCCGCGCGCGGAATCGAGCGACGCCGAAACGTTTATCCTTATGCCCTGCGTGCCTACGTCCGCCACGGCAAAGTTGGCGGTAGGCGTGCCCACGGCTATGGTTTTGCCCACGTCGTCCGTGACTTCGAGCGGGGCGTCGCTGACCATAGCGTCGTTCACCACGGTTATCTCCACGCGCGTGTTCTGCGGCACGAGGTATTGCCCGCGCGCCTCGTCGAAAGTCACGCCGTCGCCCGATATGTAGATATCCACGCCCGCGGTGTCGCCGGAGATCTCTGCGTAAGTGCCCTCGTCCGCCGAATACGTGGGCGAAGGGATATACGCCGCCGAAAGGAGCGCCGTTGCAACACACAATATGAAGAGCAAAAACAGAGCCGCTATTTTGCCCGCTTTTTTGGTTATCACCGTCTTCAAAAGCGCTTCTCCCTTTAAGAAATGCCTGTTTCGAGCACTTTGCCGTCCGACGCGGCGCCCGCTATAAGAGTATATTGTTCGGCGGAATAAACTCCGCCTTTATTGCAATGGAACCATGCCTTTATCGTGCAGCCGAACGACGAAGGATCGGTAACGTAAAAGTAAAGCAATGCGTCCGAACCCTGTTCGAGGAACAGCGTTACGGTAACGCCGCCGTCCGAAGAGGTAACGTTCCACACGCTGTCCCATTCCTCGTCGTCCGCTGGTATCTCGCCGCGCACTATGTTGTCCGCCGTGTCCGCCGCAAACCTGCCGTCGTCGAAAATTACGGGCGAGGAAGAGCTCCACGAAAGTTCTATCTTTACGGGCGAGGCCACGTCCACGTTTTCGACCGCCGTGGAAAAATGCCGCGCCGTCTGCACGTACACGGAATACTGCGGATAATCGAAGTGCGTATCCGAAGTATCTATCGCCGACGTTGCCACCGACACGAGGCTGGTGGAAGTATTTATTATAAACGGGCGCAGTTCGCGGTAGGGCTTTACTATCTCTATGATAAGATAGATGCTCTCGCCGTCGAACGTAAGACTGCCAGCCGAAGCGGAGTCGGAGCGCTCGATCTTTAACATATCCGTTGTTTCGTTGGGCATAAGCGTTTCGTCGGAGCCTATTGCCGTTATCGTGGAACTGTCCTTGCCGGAATCGAAACCCACGCGCGTATAATTGCGCGTAGCCGCGGCCGCGTCTGCGTTGTCGAGCTTTATGGGCGTGCCCCACGCGTCCACGACTTGCCCTGCGGCAATCTCGCCCTCGCTGGGAAGGCGCACGCTGTAAGATATGTCGCGCGCGGAGATGTTTCCCCCGTCGTAATTGTATGCGGTAAGCGAAAGATAGCCGGTATAACCCGAAGCGCCCTCCTCCATTATCACCGTCCTGCCGGAGCCGTTGTGCGAAAAATAGAGGTTGGTGAAACTGCCGGTTATAACGTCTTCCCTGTCGAAAACATAGCGAGAGACAGACGTCACGGCGGCGAGCGCCGCAAGCAACGTCATTATAAGCAGCAATATTAAGCTTATAACTTTCTGTCTTTTTGCCATAACCGTTTCCGTGGCGGCGCATAGCCGCGCTGATATATGTTTCAGGCCGTGGTGCCCACGGAAGTTTCAAGCACCTGTTCGGCCGTTATCTTCATGTTTACGGTAAGCCTGAACTGTTCGGAATAATCTTCCATGCCGCTGCCGACGTTGTTCTCCGGCAGGCTTACGCGGAACGCAAAACTGTTCGAGGCACCCTCGTCGTCCGCCGAAGAGACGGGAGGAACGTAAAACCCGAATTTCTGCACGAGCATGCCGCTTTCGTCGGCGTGCTGCGTTACTTTCCAATCCACGCCCGCGTCGGGATCGCGGTAGGCAACGTCGCCCGCGTTTGCCGTTTGTTCGGCGTCCATGGTGGTTGCCGCGGCCGTGCCGTAATCGTGCATGAACACCACCGAAACGCGGCGGCTTTCGTATGCCACGGCGCTGAGCGGAACGTGCTCTATCACCACCGCATCGCCGCTCTCCTGAACGGGATAGGCGTACGTGAACGAAAATTCGCAGGTGATGCGCAGCAATACCTGATTGTATGCCGTGCCGCCGCTGCTTTCGCGATAGCCGTTCACGGAGAACGAATAATCGAAGACGTCGCCCGGGGAGAGGTCGGAAATGACTATCCCGCCCGTGGAATCGCTCTGTTCGAACTCTATCGGCTCGGTAAAGTTGCGCACGGCGTCGCCGCGCACGTAATCTGCAACGGCACCCGCCACGCTTGCGGAATTTCCGCTTAAAACCTCGCTGCGGTAAGCAGCGTAGGTAACCGCCACCGCCACGCTTGCGGCAACGGCAGAACAGACAACGGCAACCGCACCGAATATTAACTTTTTATTTCTTATCCGAGCAGACATTGCCGTTCTCCTAAAATCAGGATCTTACTATGTACACCGCAGCCACGATTATGCAGCCGAAAAGCAGCACAAGCGTGAGCCCCGCGGGCGTTTTGAGCCATTCGAGAAACGTGCCCAGCCCGGGGATGACAAACACCACCTTGCCCGCCACCTGCGACTTTGCCACGGGGAGCGGATCTTCGGCGTTGTTGTTGGTGCCCTTTGTTATGTAGTAGGTCACGCCGCCTTCCACATACGTTCTGATTATCTCGTGCGTTACCGAGGCGTTGCCCCCGGCAAGCTCGTAAGTTACGGTGTCGCCCACGGCGTAATCTTTTTGCCTGTGGATGATCACCATGTCCCCCGCATATATCTCCGGCTCCATGCTCCCCGTAAGCACGGTGAGCGGCGCAAAGCCGAAAGCCGTCGGGATGGTCTTTTTCCCTATTACCCTTTCGCCTATCAGCAGCGCGAAACAGAGCAGCACGAACCCGAGCACGACAAGGAGCGCGCCCATGCCGATGCGCTTTAATATAACGGCCGTCCTGCTTTGCTTTACCGGCGCTTTTAACGGTTCGTTAAGGCAGATCATTCCTGCCCCACGATAAAGGCGGTGACCTCTACGTTAAGCGTATAGGTGCCCGCCGCGCGGCCTGCCTCCGTGTCGCCGTCGTCGTCACCCTCGAACGGCCACTGCCATTCCACGGTGATGGTGTGCGACGACATGGAATTGAAGCGTATCTCCGAAACGGAGAGTCCCCCTTCGCTTTCGCCCATCGCGGTCCAGCCCTCGCCGATGTACACGTTGTTCATGCGCAGACGGTATTGTATGGGCGAACGCCCGCCCCAATCGTTATCGTCCGTGAGCGAGAGCGTGTATTCCATGCCGTAATCGGTGGGGTTGGATATCTCGAAGACGTATTCGCCGGAAGAGCCGGGCGCTATTTTGCCGTCGAATATCTCCAGCTCCTCCTCTGCTCCCCACCGTTCCCCGTCCGTGCTGATAACGAGAACGGGCATTGCATCCGCGGGAACGAACGACGAAACGGGAAAACCGAGCACCGCCACTATGAGCAGCACCACGGCAAGCAGTATGCTCAGAGCGACTGCCACCGGCACGAAAACGGAGCGCCCGCCCTGTTCTATCGTGCCGAGCACCTTTCCGCTTTCGGACAGCAAAAGGCCGTCCTTCACCCAGAACGTGCGAAGGCCTTCGTATTTGCGCATGCTGCCGGCATCCGTCTTTTTCGTGCGCGCGTAGCGCGCGATCTTTTTACCGTTAAGATCGAATATTCCGTATGCCGAAACACCGCATATCAGGGCTCCTGCGGGATCGATAACGCGGTTCACGCTCTTTTTAAGTTTTACTTTGCCGCGCAAAGGCGGCATAGTAAGTACGCCGTTTGTCTTCAAAATAATTTCCCCGGCAAATCAACCTTAAAGCGGAAAAGGCTGCCGTTTTGCCCGCAACGGCATGCCCGCCGCGCAGAGAACGCTGCCCTGCGCGGCACGCCGCTTTTATGTAATTGGAGAGTTTGCAAAAAGTTTGTCTTTCGCGGTCCTGTACCGGAAATCAGTCTACTGCGACCATTACCTGTCCGATGGTCACGGTCAGATCGAATGCAAGTTCTACTCCGTAATCGCCCGTAAGGATAGTCCAGGTATTAGCCTCTGCAGCGGTATCCTTGACCGTTCCGTAAGACGCCAGCACGGTATTCTCTGCGTTAGCGGCATTATAAGCAAGCTGGCCGAGAACGGTGTCGAGCTTGTCGACATCTGCCTGTGCTATGCTCGTTTCCGAAGGCGTACCGTCAGAATTATAGAGAACTTCGGCGCCGTCAGCAGCAAACGCCCATTCCCAATCAAGGTAATAAATCTGTTCGATGGCATTGCCGGATTTTATAACTCCGAAAGAATTATTGCCTTTTGTCGTAGCAAGCGTGGATGTAAGCTGAGCAAGCGTATAGTTCTGAACGTTGTTGCTGTTGATCGTGACGGGATCGCCGTTACTGTCGGTAAGCGTGAATTTTACGGGATGATAATACAGCGTACTATCACCGTTGTTAAGGCCGAGTTTTATGTCGGTGGCGTTGTCGCCGATAGCCATTTCAAGCGCGGCGTTCACTTCGGATATACCGCTGACCTTGATCTGAATGTGCCCCTTTGCCCCGGGAGCAACGATATCCCTGTCGGGAGTTGCGACATTGGCTATTACCGTGCCGGTGTTGCCGGCAGTTTCAACGCCCGTAGAAACATAGTTCCGGGCAAAGAAAACATCGTCGTCATCCTGGTTGCCGTTGCCTATCTCTACCGAATAACCCCAGAAAGCAACATCCGCGCTGCCAGCCGCGTCCTTAGAGGATATGTAACGCGAATAGGTGTAAGCGCCGACTGCTATTGCGGCAATGAGTATGAGCGCTATGAGCACGAGCGCCAGACGCTTGCCGTTGTTAGACTTTTCATTCTGCTGATTAGTCATAGTGATATTGAAACCTCCAAATAAATTGTTTTTTATACCAAAAGTCCTGCCTTGTCCCGGGCAGAGGACAGGCAGTCTTGTGATACCGCAAATCTGACCGGGCATATCTCTTGTTTCTCCCAACAAACACCAACGTTTTTCAGAAACAAAAAAAAATGCCCCCCCCCCCCCGCACAGGTAACAGATTGCAATCATTTGTACACAAAAGGCAACAGTCCCTGATGTCGGGGAAAAACATATTACTTTAATTTATTAAATTATATTAAAAGTTTAGTATATAATTTGGCGGTTGTCAATAGTTTTTTGGAATTTCAATGAAATTTTTATGTGTTTTATTACAATAAGCCCTTTACGGCAACAAATTTATTCCAAAATTATCCATCCGGCGCACAAACTGCGGGCGTTGCAGGCGGGAAAGCCCGTCCCGTTTTGTTGACATTCCGCGCGCGTCGGTGATATAATCGACTATATATTTTATCTGCGGCAGGCGAAATTATGATGACTTTGGACAAAGTTTACCACGCCAATTACGTTCTTAAAGACGTGGTGCGCAAAACGGACATAATACACTCCTCCACCCTTTCGGAGCTGAGCGGGTGCGAAGTTTACTTAAAAACGGAAAACCTGCAGATAACCGGCTCGTTCAAGGTGCGCGGGGCGTATTACAAGATCTCGCAGCTGAGCGACGAGGAAAAATCGCACGGCGTGGTGGCGTGCTCGGCGGGCAATCACGCGCAGGGCGTTGCGCTCGCCTCGAAAAAATTCGGCATCAGGTCGGTGATATGCATGCCCGACGGCGCGCCCATATCCAAGGTGGAAGCCACGAAAAGCTACGGGGCGGAAGTGGTGCTCGTGCCCGGCGTTTACGACGACGCGCACAATTATTCGGAAAAGCTGCGCAAGGAAAAGGGTTATACGTTCATACACCCCTTCGACGACGAGGACGTGATAGCGGGCCAGGCGACCATAGGGCTGGAGATAATCGACCAGCTCAAAGACGTGGACGCGATAATCGTGCCCGTAGGCGGCGGCGGGCTTATTTCGGGCGTGGCGTTCGCCGTTAAATCGCTTAATCCCGCGATAAAGGTGTACGGCGTTCAGGCGGCGGGCGCGCCGAGCATGATAAAGTCGCTGGAAGACGGAAAAGTGGAAACGCTCGGCTCCGTTTCCACCATAGCCGACGGCATTGCCGTAAAAGAGCCGGGCGAGCACACCTTTGCGCTGTGCAAAAAGTATGTGGACGGCGTAGTTTCCGTAACTGACGACCAGGTCAGCGCCGCCATCCTCGCCCTGATAGAAAAACAGAAGATGATAGCCGAGGGCGCCGGCGCCGTGGCGCTTGCCGCGGTAATGTTCGGCAAGATACCGGGAATAAAGGGCAAAAAAGCCGTCTGCCTCATCTCCGGCGGCAACATAGACGTTACCATACTTTCGCGCGTGATAAACCGCGGACTGCTGATGAGCGGGCGCAAAGCCACGATGACGGTGGAACTTTTGGACAAACCTGGACAGCTGGTCGCCGTTTCGGCAATAATCGCGGGGTGCGGCGGCAACGTTATAGGCGTGCTGCACGAACGCGCGAACGAAGGTTCGGACGTGAACGGGTGTTACCTGAGGCTGACCATAGAAACGCGCGACTTTGCGCACATAAAAGAAATAGAGGACGCGCTCAGATCGCACGGCTTCAAACTTATATGAGGTGATAAAATGAAAACCGTTACGACGGAAAAGGCGCCCGCGGCGATAGGCCCCTACTCGCAGGCAAAGATCTACGGCGGGATAGTTTACTGCTCCGGGCAGATCCCCGTTGATCCCGCGACGGGAAACATAGAGGCAAAGGACGTCGAAGGGCAGACCGTGCAGGCGTGCGCCAACGTTTCGGCGCTGCTCGAGGCGGCGGGCTCCTCCCTCGGCAAGGTGATAAAGACCACCTGTTTCCTTGCGGACATCGCAGACTTCGCGGCGTTCAACAAGGTTTACGAAAAGTACTTTATTTCCCGTCCCGCGCGCAGCTGCGTTGCCGTAAAGGACATCCCCAAAGGCGCGCTGGTGGAGATAGAGTGCATTGCGGAGATATGAGACGAATGCTTGAAAAAGGGCGGCGACGCCCTTTTTGCGTTCATACGATTGACTAAACCGCGCAAATATAATATAATTTAGCACGGGTTTTTAATAAACACACTTTACAGGAGAGAATATTTACTTATGAAAACGGCTATAGTAACAGACAGCAACAGCGGCATAACGCAGGCGCTTTCCAAAGAGCTGGGCGTTTACACGATACCCATGCCCTTTCTGATAAACGGCGAACAGTTCCACGAGGACATAAACCTTACGCAGGAGCAGTTTTACGAAAAACTCAAGGACGATTCGGTGCAGATATCCACCTCGCAGCCCAGCGCGTACGACGTGGGCGAACTGTGGAAAAAACTGCTCGAAGAATACGACGACGTGGTGTGCATACCCATGTCGAGCGGACTTTCGGAGACCTGCCACACCCTTGCGCACCTTGCCGAAACGGAATTTGCCGGCAAAGTCTACGTCGTGGACGACAAGCGCATATCCATCACGCTGAAGAGCGCCGTTTACGACGCGATCGCGCTTGCAAAACAGGGCAAAACGGCAAAGGAGATAGCGGAATTGCTCACGAAGACCGCCATGAACGCGAGCATATACATCATGGTGGACACGCTGAAATACCTTAAAAAAGGCGGCAGGCTCACCCCTGCGGCCGCCATGATAGGCACGCTGCTTAAAATAAAGCCCGTTTTGCAGATACAGGGCGCCAAACTCGACCAGTTTGCCAAGCCGAGGAACTTTGTAAAAGCAAAGCAGATAATGATAGACGCGATGAAAAACGACCTCGAAACGCGGTTTGCCGAGCTCGTAAAGGCAGACAGGATCAGGCTTGCGATAGCTTATACCGATAAAGACGACGAAGCCGTGATATTCAGAAAAGAGATAGAAGAAGCTTTCAGCGTACCCGTGGAATTCGTAGATCCCCTTTCGCTCAGCGTATCCTGCCACATAGGCCCCGGCGCGCTGGCGATCGCCTGCTGCGAGATACTGCACTGAACATAAAAAGCCTAACCCGCCCGCGCTACCGCGCGGGCGGGCGTTTTTTACTTTGATATGCGGCGCGTGCGCACGCAGTGCCTGCCGTTGTATATAACGCCTATCACGAAGCAGTTCATCATCAGGTAACACCAGAGCAGGAAGACTATAACGGAGGCTATCCTGCCGTAAAGGCGCACGGGATCGGCAAAACGCAGATACACGGCAAACCCCGCGCCGCACACGAGCCACAATATCACGGTCAGCAGGCTGCCCGTGAGCACGTCTTTGAGTTTTACTGCGTAAGGGCATGCAAACGCGTTGAGCACGCACGCGCCGAACGCGGCCGCCAGCGAGGCCGCCATGCAGACCGCAAACAACGCCACTACGCGGTTGACCGCCGATTCGAGCAATCTTTCGCCGACCGTAAGCACGGCAAATGCCACCGTAAGCGAGGCCGCCGCCGAAATTATGAGCGCGAGCGAATGCAGGCGCAGTTTTACGCCGCCCTTTTTATACCTGCCGCCGTAAATTATTTCCCCGCTGCGCCTGAGGTGATAAAAAAAGTTTGTGGAAGAATACAGCGTGGTCAGCAGAAAGACGACGCCCGCCCCCTCCGCAGCACCGTCCGCCGCGGCGCCGAGCTCTTCGAGCAGCGGCGCGACCGCGGAAAACAGCGGCACGTCCGGAACGGCGCCCGGCCTCGCCCCGCCGAAAAACATCGTAAGCCAGAACAGAAAGGGCGCAAGGCTCATCAGAAAGAAATAGACGAGCGTGCCCGCCACGGTGGTGAACCGTCTGTCCGAATAATATTTGTAAGTTGCGGCAACATACCGCGCCGCCCGTTCAAGCACCGACTTCATACGCCCCGTAAATTATTTTCTGCACGACGCGCCGCAAATATGCGGCGCTTGCAGTTTACGGCGGCAAAAAAGCCGTCAGCGTTCAACGGGCAACCCGCAGGGATACCGCGGAACGCCCGCCTCCTCCGCCTCCCCCTTTACCGCCGCGTACAGCGCGTAACCGCCGGAAAGATTGTAACAATCGAAGCCGCGCGCCGTGAGTATGCGGCAGGCTATGTAACTGCGCAGCCCGCTGTGGCAGTTCACGAAGATCTTTTTGCCGGCGGGGATCTCGGAAAGCCGCCCGCGCAGCTCGTCGAGCGGGACGTTCACCGCGCCGTCGATACGGCCTTCGGCAAACTCCCCGCGCGTGCGGACGTCCAGGATAAAGGCGTCTTTATCCGCCGAAATCTGCGGGATCTGCCGCCAATGATACTGCTTTACCCCGTCGAGCAAGTTTTCTATCACATACCCCGCCATGTTCACGGGATCTTTTGCGGAAGAATAGGGCGGCGCATAAGCAAGGTCGAATCCTTGCAGGTCGTAAGCCGTCATGCCGGCCTTTATCGCGACGGCAAGCACGTCTATGCGCTTGTCGACGCCTTCGGCGCCGATAGCCTGCGCACCTATTATTCTTCCTCCGTTCTTTTCGAACAGCACGCGCAGCGTTATGTTGCACGCGCCGGGATAATAGGAAGCGTGGCTGGACGAAAGCAGCGTTACGCTGTCGAAATCGAGCCCTTCGCGCCCGGCCGCGGCGGAATTGAGCCCGGTGAACGCGCAGGTCAGCCCGAACACCTTTATGACGGAAGAACCGACGCTGCCGGAATAGCGGCTGTCTTTGCCGCAGACGTTGTCCGCCGCTGTCCTGCCCTGCTTGTTTGCCGGTCCGGCGAGCGCGAACAGCGCGTCGCCGCCCGTGACGGCGTTTTTTATCTGTACGGCGTCGCCGGCGGCATAGATATCCTTGTCCGAAGTGCGCATGCGGCAATCTGTGACCACGGCTTTTTTTATGCCGAGTTCCAGCCCGCATTCCTCGGCAAGGCGGGTATCGGGCAGCACGCCGAGCGCGACAACGCAAAAATCGGCGGTGAGATCGCCCGACGCGGAGTGCACTGTTACCTCTTTTCCGCCCTCTATCGAAGTCACGCGGGAAGAGAGCCTGAGCTCCACGCTGTTTTTGCGCAGTTCGGCATGCAGAAAGCACGCCATGTCGGCGTCTATCTGCGGCAGCACCTGAGCCCCGCCCTGCAAAAGCGTTACCTTTATGCCGCGCGCGGCAAGATTTTCCGCCGCCTCCAGCCCGATAAAGCCGCCTCCCGCGACTATCGCCGTCCGCGGCTTCCTCTCCTTTATAAAGTCGTCTATCGCAAAGGTATCCTCTACCGTGCGCAGGGTAAAGCACCCTTCGCCGTCGCCGCCCTGCGGCACTATCGGCCTTGCGCCCGGACAGTAGATAAGCTTGTCGTAGCTCTCCTCGTACTCCCTGTCCGCGGTACGCACGATAACGCGCCTGTTCGCGCGGTCTATCCTTATCACTTCGCTGTTTACGCGGACGTCTATGCCGAACCGCCGCCTGAAACTTTCGGGCGTCTGCAGGGTAAGCGCCGAGCGGCGCCTTATTTCGCCGCCGACGTAATAGGGAAGCCCGCAGTTGGCGTAAGACACGTAGCCGCTGCGTTCGAATATTATTATCTGCGCGCTTTCGTCCAGCCTGCGCAAACGGGCGGCCGCCGTAGCTCCGCCGGCAACGCCTCCGATCACCACAACCTTCATATAATTGCTCCTTACATAAATATATGACGATTATACCACCCGAGCGCGCGTTTTTCAACCGTATTTCAGTTTCTTTTCGGCCTGGAATGAAAGAGCAGCGCCATTATAAGGGAAAAGACCACCGCCGCCGTCACCCCGGCGCTCGCAGCCGTAAGCGGGCCGCTTACCGCGTAAAACAGTCCCTTTTCGGCGCCCTTTATCGCGCCGTTCGCCAAAAGATATCCGAATCCGCAGATCGGCACGGTGGCGCCGGCGCCCGCAAATTCCACGAGCGGCTGATACAGTCCCAGCGCGGTTAGCGCCACTCCCGCGAGCATGAAGTAAACGAGTATCTTGCCCGACGTGAGCGAAGTGAAATTTATTATTATCTGCGCGGTCATGCAAATGGCCCCGCCCACGGCGAAAGCCTTTATATACATGAGAAGTATCGCAACTATCTCAGCCGTCATATCCCGCCTCCAGCTCCACTGCGTGGCTTATGCACGGTATGCTTTCCCCCTGCCCGGAAGACACCGTGGAGAGCAGCGCGCCCGTCGCGGCGAACAGCACCCTTTTGTAAAGCCCCGCCTGCATCTTTGAAAAGAAGTAAGAGTTCATCATCACGGCCGAACAGCCTGCGCCGCTGCCGCCCTGGAACTCGTCCTCCACCACTTTGTATATCATCTCGCCGCAGTCCACGTGGCGGGAAGGATCGTAACCTTTTTCCCACAGCAGATCCTTGAAGATGCGGCTGCCCAGCGCGCCGAGGTCGCCCGTTATTATCAGGTCGTAATCCTCGGGCTGCGCGTCCGTGTCCTTAAAATGGCGAATGACCGTGTCCGCAGCGGCGGGAGCCATTGCCGCGCCCATGTTGTTCACGTCGGTAACGCCCCAATCGCGCACCCTGCCGAGCGTGGCGTTTACTATCCTTACGGCGCCGCTCTGCGAAGAGACGACGCACGCACCCGCGCCCGTCACCGTCCACTGCGACTGCGGAGGACGGGTGCACCCGAGCTCGAGCGGGTAGCGATATTGGCGCTCCGCCGAAGCAAAATGGCTGCCCGTCGCCGCAACGCAGTTTTTTGCATAGCCGCCGTCCACGAGCGCGGCGGCAAGCAGCATGCCCTCGCTCATCGTGGAGCAGGCGCTGTACAGCCCGAGGTATGGGAACTGAAAATCGCGCGCGGCAAAGCTGGCGGAGATTATCTGGGTGAGCAGATCGCCCGAAAGCAACGCGTCCACCTCGCCGTCGGTCAGCCCGCCCTTTTCCACCGCAAGGCTCACGGCGTTGGAAAGCATCTTGCACTCCGCCTTTTCGTACGTGCTCTCGCCGTACATATCGTCCGCAAGCGCCACGTCGGCGTATCTGCCCGCCACGCCCTCGCGCTCTTTTGATCCGCATATGGCGGCGTAAGAGCGCACTTTCGGCTTGTTTGCAAAAAATATAGTGTTACCCTTTTTCATACGATGTCACAACAGACAGTAGACGATGCCCACGAGCACGCCGGAAAACACGCCGTAAACTATTATGGCGCCCGCCACCGTGAACATCTTTGCCGCCGTGCCGTAAATATATCCCTCCGTTCTGAACTCTATCGCGGGCGAAGTAACGGAATTCGCAAACCCCGTTATGGGCACGATGGAACCCGCGCCGGCATAGCGGCCTATCCTGTCATAAACCCCCAGCCCCGTAAGCAGACAACCGAAAAATATGAGTATGACGGAGACCGCGCCGGCGAGCTCGTCCCCGGAAAGCCCGGCGTAGCCGAGCATATATCTGAAAAACTGCCCCACGGAACATATGAGCCCGCCCACGGCAAACGCCGAAAGGCAGTTTTTGAAATGCTTGGTGGGCGGAGCGAGGGCGGAAACGTACTTTAAGTAATTTTCGTTACAGTTCTGAGCGTTTCTGCCTGTCATAATGCTTTATGTCCCTCTCGCCGACGCCCCTGAAGCACGTTTCTCGTTCGTCCCTGCGCGTAAGATCGGTCTCCTTTCTCATACCGGCCTCCTTCCGCCGCGCCTTAAACGCGGCGGTCGATATACCGATATTTTGACTTTTCGGAGGGCAAAATATTCACCCGAAGGCAATATCGAGCGCCATCATTATAACGAAACCGGCTATAACGCCGAGCGTGGCCCTTATTTTGCCGCTGCGGAAACTTTCCGGTATGAGTTCGGAACACACCACGGCAAGCATCGCACCCGCGGAAAAGGCGAGCGCAAACGGCAGGACGTCGTTTATGAACGACACGGCAAGCGCGCCGAGGACGCCCGCCGCAACTTCCGCAAGCCCGGAAAGCTGGCCCACCGTGAAACTTTTAAGGCGCGACATTCCGTTTGCGCGCAGCGGGAACGCGACGCACATGCCCTCGGGAAAGTTCTGTATGCCGATGCCCACGGCAAGCATGACGGCCGCCACGCCCGCCGCACCGCCCGCGCCTATGGCGCCGAACGCCACGCCTATCGCCAGGCCCTCCGGCACGTTGTGCGCCGTAACGGCGGCGACCATCACCGCGCACCTGCGCTTTTTTGCCTCCGAAAAGGCGTTCAGCCTGCCAATAAAAAGGTCGGTGAGTATTATGACAAGTCCGCCGCAGGCAAAGCCCGAGGTAAGAACGACGTACGAATAGCTCTGCCCGTATTCCAGGGCGGGGAGCAGCAGCGAAAAGAATGCGGACGCAAGCATTATGCCGGCGGCGCTGCTCATCATAAAACAATACGCGCCCTTTCCGACGCGCTTATAAATAAAGACCAGCGCCGCGCCCGCCGCCGTCATCGCCCAGGTGAACGACGTGGCGATAAGCGCCTGCAGCCAGCCTTCGAGTCCGTAAAACCATTGCACTTTCTTTTCTCCCGTAAAAAGGTACTTACTGCCATTTTACGCGCGGGAGCCGAAACAATGTGAAAGGGGGCGCCGCTGTTGCGGCGCCCCCACGGCTTATATCTGCCTGACGTTTTTGTTTTTATAGGCGGTGAACCGTATCGTGTAGCCGTTAGTTTCCACCGGTCCGGAGACGCGCACGAGTTCGAACCCCGGATTTTTATCCAGGTTTTCGAAAAACGCGTCCGCGTCGCCTTCGGCGTCCACTTTGGTCACGAGCACCTCCTCGCAGTAAGGCAGCAGCGTTTTATACATCATCGCGCCGCCTATCACGAACACCTTGTCCGTATCGTATTTTTTTATCTCGGCAAACAGCTCTTCCAAAGAGCCGGCAACCATGCAGTCGTCGCGCTTTTCGCCGCCCGGCCAGAGCACTATGTTGGTGCGGTTTTTAAGCGGCCTGCCGCCCGGAAAAGACCTGAGCGTGTTGGAGCCCATCACCACCACGTTGCCCGTGGTCGTCTGCCTGAAAAACTTCATGTCCTCCGGAATGGAAAACATAAGGCCGTTGGCCTTGCCTATACCCCAATTTTTGTCTGCGTGCAATATAGCTTTCATATCGTCCTCAAGGTGATTTTGCCTTAAATTAAGGCAATTATGTTACGCATAGTACTTTGATTATGCCGTTTATCCGTTATTCCGCCACGGGGATATCGTATTTTTTGGCGTTGCATTCGTAATCGACGAGCCTGAAACTGTCTACGGTGAAGTCGTAAAAATCCTTTACGCCGGGATCTATCTCTATCTTTGGCGCAGGCAGGCGCGGCATGTTTATTATCTCCTTTACGATGGGCACGTGCCTGTCGTAGACGTGCGCGTCCGCAATGACGTGCACCAGCTCCCCCGCCTTTAATCCGGAGACCTGCGCAAACATCATAAGCAGCACGGCGTACTGCACGACGTTCCAATTGTTTGCCGTGAGCATGTCGTTGGAGCGCTGATTGAGTATGCCGTTGAGCGTGTCGCCGGAAACGTTGAACGTCATGGAATAAGCGCAAGGATAGAGATTCATTTCGTGCAGGTCGGCAAACGTGTAGATATTGGTGAGTATCCTGCGGCTGGCGGGATTGTGTTTCAGGTCGTAAAGCACCCTGTCCACCTGGTCGAACTCGCCCTCGCGGTATTTGTGCTTTACGCCCAGCTGATAGCCGTACGCCTTGCCTATGCTGCCGTTTTCGTCCGCCCACTGGTCCCATATGTGCGAATGCAGGTCGCGGATGTTGTTGCTCTTTTTCTGCCATATCCACAGCAACTCGTCTATGCACGAGCGGAAAGCCGTGCGGCGGATGGTGAGTATGGGGAACTCCTTAGAAAGGTCGTAACGGTTGACCACGCCGAATTTTTTAACGGTATGCGCGGGCGTGCCGTCGCTCCATTTCGGGCGCACGTCAAGTTCCGTGTCCCACACGCCGTTGCGCAGGATATCGTTCATGTTGGAAATAAATATATCGTCTGCCAGACTCACGGTATTTTCCTCCGATGCGTTTAATTTATTTTATCACTTGTAAGCGCCGCCGTCAACAACAAACGCTCAGAAGGCGTCTTTTTCCGTCCTGCTCCACCGCTTTGCTATGAATCTGAGCTTTAAGCGCAGCGGTATAAGCGCCGTGAACGCGCGCATGAGCTTGTTTGCCACTCCGGGGATATACACAGCCTTGCCTCCGTCCGCGGCTTTAAGCGACCGCTTTGCCACGAATTGCGGGGACTTTGCCGCCAACCTGCCCCATGCGCCCTGCTTTTTTATGTACTCCCTGACGTCGGGGCGGGTGAATACCGCGCCGGGGAGCACCGCGGTGACGGTCGCGCCCGTGCCTTTCAGCTCTTCGCCAAGCGCGACGGAAAAACTCGTGAGCGCGCCTTTAAGTGCGCTGTATAACGCAAAATAAGGCATCGGGTAAAGCCCGGAAACGCTGGATACGTTTATCACGGAAAATTTTTCGGCGCGGTTATCCAGGCAGAACCGCGTAAACGCGACGGC
>CALVLW010000041.1 GCA_944341315.1 uncultured Clostridia bacterium | reverse complement strand
CCGATATCTGCAGCAGCTTGTCGCCGCTCGGATATGTGGCGGCCGCGCCCACTACCACGTCGAGCTCTACATTGCCGTCGCCCGACGTGCCGCCAACGTCTTTACGGACTTCGAGACCCCACCAGGGATCGTTTATTCCAAGACCCGCGGATATGAACTTCGTGACCGTTTCGCCGGGGCCGATAGTTACGTCGCCGCTGGATACCATGTTGCCGTAATAGGTGATGTAGAGTTCCACAGTTACGGAAAGCGTTTCGTGATGGTTTTTGAATATAGCCTTCAACGTTTTCGACTGACCGTTAGTGGTATCGAACTTCGAACCCATTATATTTTCGGGATACTCGCTAGAAGCGCCCTGCGTGGGCGATATGCTGAGCTTATAACCGGAGAGGCCTTCAAGATCGGGATCGGCAAAATCGCCGTCGGGAACGCCGTTATCTATTTTTGTCCCGTTGTAAGGGCCGCTCGACGCCGTCAGCACCTTGGTCTGCAGATCGGAGAACACCGCCCACACCGTTAAGGTGGAATCGGGCATCGTGAAGGGGCCGTATTCGGGCACGCCCGTTTCGCCCACGCGGTTGTTGACCGAACCGTAGTCCCAGCCGATGAACATCTTGCCTTCGGGGGCCTCTATGGCCTCGAGGCTGATCTCGGTTTCGTAGCTGAACTTATATACCGTCATGTTGAAGTCTTCGGTGGTGCCGCCGGAGGTCTGGCCGCCGTCTTCGCCCTCGGGTTCGGAAACTTCGTCCGCCTTGGAAACGTTTGCGCCCACCACGTTAAGGGTGTAGAACATGTCTTCGAAATCGGCGGTTATAGTTACGTCGCGGTCGGGCATCCTGAACACGTTGCCGTTGGTCCAGATGGTATCTTCGCCGTCGAACGTCCATTCGATAAAGTCCTTATGCTCGGGAATGTTTGCGGTGAGCGTTACGTATTCGCCCGCCTCGGCAGAAGTAACGGATGCCGTGCCGCCGTTTACCGTTATGGTGTGGCTTTCCGCCGTTTTGTAATCGTCCGCCACGACGAGCACCACCTGATGCGTTTTGCCGCCCGCGGCCGCGGAGATTATCGTTTCGCCCTCGGCAAGCAGCGTTACTTTGCCGGACGCGTCTATCGTTGCCACGGCGGGATCGCTGCTTTCGTATTTTACGGTGCCGTCTGCGGCCTCGTCCTTGCGCACGTTTGCGCCGAGCTGTATGCTGCCCTGCGAGATATCGGCGTTTATTATGCCGCCGTCCACGTTTTCGTCGTTATAGCGCAGCGTTACGGAATACACCTTTGCAACGGGATCGGGTTTTTCCACGGTCGGTCCGTCGTCCGTCACGCAGCCGGCAAGGCCGGCAAAAGTGCCCGTGAGCAGCGCCATGCTCACGATGAACGCAAGCAATTTGCCTTTCCTTCTCATTATTTCCTCCTGAAAAAATTTTCGTAAAGCCCGCTTTTGCGCACGGCACGGGACTGCCGTTCTTGCCCGCGGCGCGCCCTTGCTTTTTTGACCTCCCCGTTTATTTTCCCGTAAAAAAGGGCGCACCTGTGGCAGGCTTTCCGTTCGCCAAATTTATAGCACGGAATGTAAAATTTTTCCATAAAAGTGGTACAGCCTTTCATTTTGACGGCACAGACTTGAATTTTTTTGCACCCGGGCGCAAAAAAACGCCCTGCCGCGCGTTTTGCGCGGCAGGGCCGTCCCTTAAAGTCTTATTGGTTTTTTGCGGCGTTCCTTGCAGCCATCTCGGCAACGTTCTCCGCCAAAAACAGGATGCTCAGCGTAAAGACGTTGTCCTCCGCCTTTATCGTTACGTCGCCGCCGTATTGGTCGCAGATGTAGCGGATGCTCTTTATGCCGTAGCCGTGGTAGCGCGTATCCTGCTTGGTGGTGCGCGGCAGGCCGTTTTCGAACACTATCTCTTCGCTGAAATAGTTGGTCTCCTTTATCACCAGCAGGTCGTTCACGCACTTTACCTGTAAGCTGACTACGCGCTGCTCGGGCTTTACTTTCAGCACCGCCTCCACGGCGTTGTCCACTATGTTGCCGAACAGGGCGTAGATATCCTCCTCCGCCATAAAGTTGAGCTGCGCGCCGTCCACTATGCAGCTGAATTTTATGCCGTTCTTGTTGCACAGCAGGCTCTTTTCGGTAAGGATTATGTCCAGCGCGGGGTTGCCCGTCTTTACCGTGCTGTCGTATATGGACACGCGCTCTTCCAGCTCTTTCAGCACGGCGGGGCTGACCGTTCCGCCCAGCACGCGCAGCTGGTGTTTAAGGTCGTGGCACTTTACGTTTATCAGCTCTATGTTCTCTTTGGAAACGCTGTATTGCTCCTTTGCCTGGTGCCAGAGCTGCTGCACCCTGTCCAGCGTTATCGCAAGCTGGTTCTGCAGCGCCACCGCAAATTGCAGATAGAGCCCTATTATGCAGCACAGGACGTTATATACGCCCGCTATCGCAAGATACAGCACGTTGCCGTCCGGCGAAACGAAGTACACTATAACGGCGTTGAGCACGATGTCGATTATGAGTATGAGTATTACGAACAGAAAGATGAACGAGGTCTTCAGGTGCACCTCCTCGCCCGACTCCATCCGCTCGCTGAAGCTGAAAAAGCTGACGCAGTAAACGCCCACGTAAACGAAAAAATACACCGCCGCGATGAACGCGTTGGGGAAAACGCCCGTAAAGGCGTCGCTGCTGTAAATGTTAAGCGGCGTTTCCATGTTAACGCCCATTATGTTGGTGCACAGCGTGTATATCTCGTAAGCCATGTGCTGGGTGGTGTAGCCGGCTATGCAGCAGAAAAACACCGTGAGCCACGAGGCGCGGAAACACAGCTTTGCCAGCAGAAAGGATACGACGAAGATGACGAGGAATATGAACGCGAAATAATAGGCGTTGTTCACGACGGGTATGAGAAAGGAGAACAGGAACAGCGCCGCCACCGCGCCCGCAAGGCGCAGCGGGAATTTTGACTTGCGCGGCAGTTTGTAAACAAACAGCAGTTCGGCAAATATCAGCTCGAAAACGAACTGGAACGACTTGTAAAACTCGAGCTGCGTCATCTCACGCGTGCTCCCGAAGGTATTCGTTGAGCGCCGTAACGAAGCCCTTTTTGCGAGGGTGGCTTATCATAAGCGTTTCGCGCTCGTTTGCGGCAACGCCCGAGGATATGTACAGCTCGTAGCCCGTTATGCCCGTTACGTAGCGCAGGTTTACCAGGCAGTAGTTGTTGCACCGCACGAAGCCCGCCGCGGGAGTGAGCTCCTCTTCGAGCTTTTTAAGAGTGCCGCGCGTTTCGTACCCCCCCCCCACGCCGGTATGGAATATCAGGCTGTGGCGGATGACCTCCACGTAGCGCACGTCCCTGGCGGACAGATACTTTACTTCGCCCTTGTTCATAAGTTTTATCTTTACGTCGCCGTCGAAGTCGATGTGCTTTAACACGTGCTCGAACTTCATTGCAAAATCGTAGTAAGACACGGGCTTTACCATAAAGTCGGCGGCGTCCACCTCGTAACCCTTTATGGCGAACTGCGCCATGTTGGTAACGAACACGAGCGCCACGTCCGGATCTATGGCGCGCAGTTTGCGCGCCGTTTCCATGCCGTTTATGTCGGGCAGCTTTATGTCCAGCAGCACGACGTCGAAATTTTTGTTGTACGCCGCCAGAAATTCCAGCCCGTTGCCGAACCACACCAGCTGGCAGGGCACGTTTTTTTCGCGCGAGTAGCGCTCGAGGTGGGCGTTCATCACGTCCTTTGCCTGAGGCTCGTCCTCTATAAGGGCAACACGCAGCATCGTTCCTCCTCCGGCGGCGCCGCGATGTGCGCGCCCGCCCGTTCAAGACACCAATAAGTACATCGCTTTCCTTTTTATATTACTTCCTTTTTTGCGTTTTGTCAACGGTCTTTTTTCGCGCGGCAGCCAAAAACAGCGTTGTTTGCGGCATATGTGCCGTCCTTTTTTATTTTTTATGCACGCCGCGGCAACCGATAAGGCCGCCCGCATAGACGAAAACGGCTCGCGCGAGGCGTTCCGCGAAACGGCCGAAGGGGACTTTCCCGCCGCGGAATACACCGCGCAGGACAGCAGGTTCATCCGCTCCAAACTGCCCGTGCGGCACGCCGTGCGCATAGGCGCGAGCAGCATGAAGGTAAAGCCCTTCCGACTGATGTTCACCATACTGCTCTCCTTTATAGCGTTCACGCTGTTCGGGCTGTTTTCCACGCTCACCTTTTACGACGCGACCGCGACCGCGGTAAAGACCTACCTCGATTCCGGCTACGAGAGCCTGCGGCTGCAAAAGAACTATAACTATATCTCCGTCAACTACAACGACGGCGAAGAGACCGACCGCTGGCAGAGTTACAGGGATACCCTGTTCACCCCCGCAGACCTTGCGGCGTACGCCGAAAAATACGGCGACGGCACGATAGGGCTGTTCAATTACTCCGAATACGGCGACGGCAACTTTACGCCCAAAAACGTAAACGCGCCCGCCGACTTCAACAACGAATATTACGACTATTCCCTGGAGGGATTCGGGCAGATAGACGCGTCGTCCGCGACGATAGCCGAAAAGCTGCTGACCGACACCGATCTGAGCGCGCTCGGTGCGACGATATTCGTGTTCGGCCCCCTTTCGTGGCTGGTGATGCTCGGGATAGCGGTCGTGACCTCGTTCGTGGCGACCTTCCTGCCCGTTTACTCCATAGCAAAGCGCAAGCCGGTGGAAAGCATCCGCGCGCTTTGAGCCGTAAACGGCATAAAAACGCAAAAACGGCCCCGGCGGGTATTCCCGCCGGGGCCGACGTTTTGGCCGTAAAATTTTAATCCGGACCGTTTACACCTCCACCTTGCCGATATGGTCGAGGTTTTCGGTAAGCGGATTCCAGCTTATTCCCGCGTCGGATACGAGCTTGACGCAGTCCACGGCGGGGCCGCCCGTGGAATGGGTGTATGTATTTATGGTATTTTCGCGCACGATTATTTCGAGCTTGTTGGCACCCTGCTTTATGGCCGCGCTCTGCGTAACGAGATAGTCCCTGAAATCGGGGGCGTCATCGCTGGAGCCCTTTACGAGCAGGCTGGAATAACTTATATCCGTGCCGTTGAGCACCACGCCGAGATTTTCGGGCGTGAAAGTGGTACTGTTGCCCCACTGCG
>CALVLW010000040.1 GCA_944341315.1 uncultured Clostridia bacterium | reverse complement strand
TACGCAGCGACAGGCGCACCACCTATAAGGAGATAACCGCGCTTGTAAAGGGTGATAAGGCCATGGCGGAAAAGTACGCCTCCATAGCGCCGATGTGCATGCTGATGAAAGAGCTGTGCGGCATACTTTCGTCCCGCCGCGAAAAGCTGGGGAACATAGACCTTGCCGTAAAAGAGGCGCATATATACCTTGACGAACGCGGCGAGATAGTCATACCCGATCACGAGCGCACCATATCGGAAAAGATGATAGAACAGTTCATGATATGCGCGAACGAGGCCGTGGCGGAGCGGATGGAGCGCGAGGGCGTGCCCTTTATGTTCCGCGTGCACGAACCGCCGCTGCCCGAGAGGACGGAAAACTTTCTTGCTTTCCTGTCCGATCTGGGCGTGGCCGGAAAGGTAAACGCAGACGCTCCGCAGCCCGAACAGTTCGGCAGGATATTAAAAAACGTTGCGGGCAAGCCCTGCGAAGGCGCGGTGAACAAGGCGATGCTGCGCACCATGCAGAAGGCGAAGTACTTCGAGCGCAACCTGGGGCACTTCGGCATAGCGAGCGGATGTTACTGCCACTTTACCTCGCCCATACGGCGCTATCCCGACCTGTTCGTGCACCGCGCGATAAAGGGCGTGCTGCACGGCAAAAAGGCGGAGCTGAAAAAGGTTTACGCCTCCGTTGCGGCCGAAGAGGCGGCGCACTGTTCGCTGCGCGAGCGCAACGCCGACGGGGCGGAGCGCGACGTGGACGACCTTTACAAGCTCGTTTACGTCAGCGACCGCGTGGGCAACACCTATCCAGCCACCGTTTCCGGCGTGACGGCGTTCGGAGTGTTCGCCGAGCTGGACAACACCGTGGAGGGGCTTATCCGGCTTGAAAAGCTGCCCGGCGGGAACTACGAATACATGGAGGACAGGTTCACGCTTAAAGGGCAGCGCACTTTCCGGCTGGGCGACAGAATAACGATAAGAGTAGACGGCTGCGACTGGGGAAACATGCGCGCGGAATTTTCGCCGGCGGACGGCGAAGAGGTGCAAAGCGAACAAAAAACGCGCAGACGGCGGAAAAAATAGTTTTTATCGCCGGCGCGGTGTGGTATGATATTGATATGAAAAAGACGATAAGTGTTAACAGGCAGGCGTCGTTCGAATACTTTATCGAAGAGAAGTTCGAAGCGGGGATAGTTCTGGAAGGCGCCGAAGTAAAATCTTTGCGCAGGGGAAACTGCAACCTTAAAGACAGTTTCTGCTTTCTGCGCGGCGGCGAGATGTTCGTTAAGAACATGCACGTAGGCGTCTACGACAAGGCGGGGGCGTTCAACTCCAAAGACGCCAAGCGCGACAGAAAGCTGCTGCTGCACAAGGCGGAGATAGCGCGCATAGCGGGCAAAGTGAACGCCAAAGGGATGACGGTGGTGCCCCTCTCCCTTTACTTTTCCGACGGGCTGGTGAAGGCGGAGATAGCGCTGTGCCGCGGCAAACAAAATTACGACAAAAAGCGCGCCATCGCCGAAAAAGACAGAAAGCGCGAGATGGAGCGCGAACTTAAAAATTACAGGTAACGGGAGGCGCAGCCATGCCCATAGTTATAGACAGAGATTTGCCGGCGTTCGGCATACTCACGGGCGAAAGATGCTTCGTGATGGACAAAGAGAGGGCTCATTCGCAGGAGATAAGGCCGATAGAGATAGCCATACTCAACCTGATGCCCACCAAAGAGACGACCGAAACGCAGTTCATGCGGCTGCTTTCCAACAGCCCGCTACAGGTGAACGTAACGCTGATAAAGACGGCGACTTACCGCAGCACGCACACCGAGCAGACGCACCTTGAAAAATTTTATAAGAACTTCGAAGACGTAAAGGACAAAAAGTTCGACGGCATGATAGTGACGGGCGCGCCCGTGGAGAACCTGGACTTCGAGCAGGTGGCGTATTGGGACGAATTAAAAGAGATCCTCGACTGGACGGAGGAGCACGTTACCTCCACCCTGTTCATATGCTGGGGCGCGCAGGCGGCGCTGCACTATTTTTACGGCATAAAGAAACACCCGCTAAAGAAAAAGTGCTTCGGCATATTCGTGCACCACAGAGTGCGCGGCGACCGCCCCGAACCGCTGATGCGCGGCATATCGGACGAATTTCATATGCCGCACTCCCGCCATACCGTGGTATATGCCGAGGACATCAGGCACGTCCCCGGGCTGGAGATACTTGCCTATTCCAAGCGCGCGGGCGCCTCGATAATAAAAAGCGCGGACAACAGACGGGTGTTCGTAACGGGGCACATGGAATACGACCGCGACACGCTTAAAAAGGAATACGAACGCGACGTGGAGCGCGGACTGGACACGCAGCCGCCCGCAAATTACTTTATGGACGGCACGCACACGGCGGTAAGGATGAACTGGTCTTCCACCGCCAACCTGTTTTACATAAATTGGCTCAATTATTACGTTTATCAGGTCACGCCGTACGACCTCAGCAAATAAACGCGTGCGTTGTTTGCGGCATATGTGCGGGGCAATTGCAAATCCACAAAAAAATCCGCGGCCGAAAGCCGCGGTCTTTTTTATTCGTAAGAGATGAAATACGGCGACGACGCGTCGTAAACGAGGTAGCAGTAATACGTCTGTCCGCCGCGCTCAACGACGAGTTCCACGGTGTCGCCCGCGCGGACGGAGAACATGGCGTCCTCTATCTGATATTCGCGCGTCACGTCTATCGTAAAGTAGTGTTCGGCGACGGTGTAACCCTTCTGAGGGACGGTGAACGAACCCTCGCGCGAGGAGGAGCCCGTGCTCCGCGAAAGGGACGACCTGCCCACGGAGAGGCGCTTTATCACGTCGTCCGCGCGCACCACGCCCACGGCCGCGCTGTTGGACACGACCTGGCGCACGCTGACCGTTTCGGTTATCACGGTGCGGCCCGTTTCGCCGTCGTAAGCGGCGTAAGAGCCGTTAACGTCGGTAAAGAAGCCTTCGAACGCGGTGCGGACGTAATTTACCGCCCTGCCGCCCTCTTCGTAGCGGTCGATCATCGACTGCACTATCCTGCGGGCGTAGGACGAGGGCAGCGCGAAGCCTATGTTGTCAATGCCGTCGCGCTCGTCCTTGGCGTTTACTATGCCGATGAGCCAGCCCTGCATATCGAACAGGCCGCCGCCGGAGTTGCCGCCGTTTACCGCGGCGTCTGTGCGCATCACCCTGTAAGTATTGTCCGCGCTAAGCTGGAGCGCGATCTCCTCGGAATCGCGGCTGATTATGCCCTTGGTCACGGAGATACCCTCGCCGTCGGGACTGCCGACCGCATAGACGGCTTCGCCGACGAACACCTCCTCTTCCTGCGAGAACCTTGCGGCGACGGCGCGGCTCTCCTTTATAACGTCGCTGCCCGTAACTTTGAGCACGGCGAGGTCGTAAGCCTTAGAAACGCCGATTATCTCTATATCGCTCGCGTCCACGCCGCCGTAATTTTCGCCGTAATCAGGATCGAAATCTTCGAACGGGACGTCGTTGCCGTAAAGGTAGACGTACAGCTCGTTGCAATAGCCGTAGTCGCTTTCGTACACGACGTGCGCGTTGGTCACGATATAAGCGTCGCCCGCCTCCCTGTCTATATCTACTATCACGCCCGAGCCGGCAAACAGTTCGCCCGTGACGGGATGGAAGATTGAGCCGCCGCCGCTCGTGTACGCGGCGAGCACGGATACCGTGCTCAACAGCGAATAGTTCATGACCGCCTGCTGCGATGCGGCCTCGGCGGCCTCTTCGGAGACGTAGCCGAAATATTCCTTTACGAAGTCGCTTACGGACAGCGGTTCTTCGCCGTTGGCCGTGCGCTCGGCGTTGACGGCCTCGTAAACGTCGTAAAAATCGAGGTCGTCGCCTTTGGGGCCGGAAGGCCCCGCCGCCCCGCGCATGCACGCGGGAAAGGCGGAAAGCGCCGCCGCGACGCATACGGCCGCCGCAACGCATGCGGCGCGCCTTGCAGTTTTGTTCATATGTCCGTCCTTGAAAGCACGCACCCGGCGTGCAGATTTTGACAAATCAGAGTTTTACGCCGTTCCTTTCCAGAAGGGCGCGCGCGCTTTCCACGCTGTCCGTGCCCGTCCTGTTCTTTACGGGCGCAAATTCGCGTTCGCGCACCACCTCCACCGCAAGGCAGCTGCCCATCAGCTTTATGAGGTCGAGCACGAGGTATTCGAACTTGTAGCCGTTGGGGCTTTCGGGCGTTACCGTCTCGCCGTTTTCAACGTGCGGTATCTTTTTGAAAGAGAGGTGCACGGGCAGCTGCTTTTCCAGCGTTAAGTTGAGCAGCTCCGTTTTGAACAGGTAATTTAGTATAACGCCGTACGCAAACTTAAGTTCGCCGTCCGGTCTGCGCTGAGATGCAAGCTCGGGGGGCATTTCGTAATATTCCACGATGGCGGGTGCACCGTCTTCCATGCACAGCACGCCCACCTTTTCTTCCGGAGAGACCTTTTTTACGACCTTTGCGCCGCAGCCCGCGCCACTGATCACGGTGGCGCCGACGAACACGGGATCGCAGACGCGCTGCAGGACGTTATCCACGGCGTAAACGTTGAGCCACTCTATGCCCTCTTCCTTTACGATATGTCCCACGCCGCTCTTTATGAGCGAGGCGTACCATCCGCCGTTGCCGTTCGGCGAGGCGGCTATTTTGCCCTTTTCCGCAAGCAGTATCTTGCCGTGCACGTCGCACGAGGGCGCCATGTCCTGCACGAAGAAATGTATCTTGCCGGCGGGATAGCCGAAGTAATCGTTCTGCCTGAAAAATTCGCGCGTTGCCGCGTCGTTGAGTTCGCTCGTCATCACGAATATGTGGAAGTAAACGCCCGCGGCGCGCGTGACCTCCTCTATGTTGGCAAACTGCTGACCGAATATGGAGAGCTTGCGGGTGACGCCTATGTCGAACGCGCCCTTGGGGCCGTCGCTGCCGAGCCTGGTGCCCTGCCCGCCCGCGAGCAGCACCGCCGCCACCTTGCCCGCGCGCAGCGCGGCAAGGCCCGCCGCCCTGAACCGTTCGCGGTTGGCCTCCGCCTCCGCTGCGGTGACTGCGGGCACGGGCGAAAGAACGCCCGGCTTGCGCGCGCCCGCGGCGTTAAGTCCGTGAAAGGCGGAAAGATTTATCTTTGATATCTGCGCGAGCAGCGCTTCCTGCCCCTCGCGCGGGAGTTCGTCGTAATAATCGAGCAGCTGCAGCTGGCCGTGTTCCTTTAATAAGTTGCGCGCTTCCTGTATATCCATTGTTTTCCCCCTCGGTAAAACTGTATGACGGGGGCTTTTGCCCCTCGATTATTATATATTATAGCCAAAAATATGTCAAGCCCGTAAAAATTAGTGCTCCAATATGTTGAAAATTCAAAAATTTCGTTTTATAATATATACGTGCAGGGAAAAACATCGGGCGCGCGTCCGGCAGAATGTGTTGCCGGAAAGAGGGCGCGCGCACAGAATAAGACGAGGAGGTAAACATATGTATTGCGTAGAGTGCGGAGAAAAGCTCTCGCTCGTATTCAACCACAGAGAGGGATTAGTCCCCTTTTGCAAAAAGTGCAACCAATTCCGCTTTCCGCAGTTCGCCACGGCGGTGAGCATGGTGGTCACGAACAGGGAACGCGACAAGGTGCTGCTGGCAAAACACAAGGACCAGAGCGATTATATCCTTTTTGCGGGGTACGTAAAAAAGGGCGAGACCGCCGAAAAGGCCGTTACCAGAGAGTTCAAGGAAGAGACGAAGCTGAACACCGTAAAATTTCGGTTCATGGGTTCGCGCTATCACGAGCCGAGGAACGTGCTGATGCTGAACTTTCTTACCATGGCGGAAAACGGGACTCCGGAAATAGACGCCGAGGAAATAGACGAGGTGCGCTGGTTCGGCCTCGACGAGGCGCTGGGCGCCGTCCGCAGGGACAGCACGGCGGAATACTTCCTTAAAAACGCCGTAAACGAACTCAAAAAGAACAACTTTTAAGCAAAGCAAGCCGCGGCGCACTTTGGTGCGCCGCGGCGGTTTTTTTGCGTGAAAAAGCCGCGTTTATGCGGGAGGAGTGAAACCGAGGCTTATTAAAATGGCCCTGTCGACCTTGCTCATCGTGTTTTCGCTGAGCTCGCCTATGCGCTCCTTTAAGCGGCGCTTGTCGAGCGTGCGTATCTGTTCGAGCAGGATAACGGAATCCTTTACGAGCCCGTAAGAACTTTTCGGCAGCTCTATGTGCGTGGGCAGCTTTGCCTTGTTTATCTTGCTCGTGACCGCCGCCGCTATTATCGTGGGGGAATATCTGTTGCCCACGTCGTTCTGCACGATGAGCACGGGGCGCACGCCGCCCTGCTCGCTGCCCACCACCGGAGAAAGGTCTGCATAATACAATTCACCGCGCTTGACTTCCATATCGACCTCTTGGCAGCCTGCTTAATTTATTATATGTAACCGCCGTGATATATTGTTGACAGAACTGCGGTTTTTATTCGCCGCGGGCGATAACGTTTTTTACGGCGCGCGGAACGTTCGCAAGGATATCGTCCGCCGTCGCGCAGTAGCAGGTGCGCTCCTCCGCGGCAAGCTCCGCGGCGGAGCCGAGGACGTGGGCGGCGCACACGGCGGCTTCGAACGGCGCAAGCCCCCGGGCAACGCTTCCGCACATGAACCCCGCGAGCATGTCGCCGCTGCCCGCCTTTGCCTGGGCGCTGCAACCGCGCGCGTTTATCGCGGTGTTTTGGCCGTCGGTTATCACCGTGCCCGGCCCTTTGAGCACGGTAGTTACGCCATATTCGCGGGCGAACGCGCACGCAAGGCCGACGGGATCGGCCGTTACCTCCTCCGTTTTTACTCCGGCAAGGCGGGCAAATTCGCCTGCGTGAGGGGTGATCATCACCCGGCAGTTTTTATCTTTGAGCGCAGCCTTTCCGTACTTTGCGAGCACGTTCAGACCGTCGGCGTCCACAACGAGCGTGCCCTTATATTCTTTGAGCAGGCGGCACAGCAGCGCATAAAGTTCCTCGGTTGCGCCGCAGCCGGAGCCGACCGCCACGCAGTCCGAGGCAAGATCGGGTTCCCGCACGGAGACCGCCTGCGGACAGCGCGAGAGGACATAGTATCTGAGGCGTTCGTCCGCGCACGCATGGAAGACGTAGCCGCAGCCCGACTTAAGCGCCGCCGAAACGGCAAGCACGGCCGCCCCGGGATAGCGCGGGCTGCCGCAGACGAGCGTTGCCCTGCCGAACGTGCCCTTGTGGCTGTCGCGCGGGCGGGCAGGGAACAGGCGCGACACGTCGGCGTCCTCCCAGAGCGATGCATGCGGAAATCCGTCCGTGCGGATGCCTATGTCCTTTAAGACTATCCTGCCACAGAGGTCGGGGCCGCTGCCCAGAAAAAATCCGCGTTTGAGCGCGCCGATCGCCACGGTAACGTCGGCGCGGACGGCGGCGCCCAGCACGGCGCCGCCGTCCGAGGACAGCCCGCTCGGGATATCCGCCGAAAGGACGAAGGCGCCGCTTGCGTTTATCGCGGCTACGGCGTCCGCGAACGCGCCCGCAAGGGGGCGCGCAAGCCCGGTGCCGAAAATACAGTCCACCACCACGTCGCCCGCAACGGTTGCGGCATATGTGCCGTTGAATTTCTCCTTTTCGCGCAGACAGTCCGCCGAAAGCGCGCCGGGGAGAGCGTAAACGCTTGCGTTATACCCGCGCGAAAGCAGTTCGCGCGCGCACACGTAGCCGTCGCCGCCGTTGTTGCCCGTGCCGCACACGACGGTTATCTTTTTGCTCCTGTCCGAGGCGGCGGCGACCTCGTCCGCTATCGCCGTGCCGGCACGCTCCATAAGCGTCCCGGAGGGCACCCCGTACACGTTTATCGTGCGGTCGTCCGCGGCGCGCATTGCCTCCGCCGAAAAAAGTTCAATCATCGCATTCCCCCGTATCGTCGTCCGCGTTTACGGCGGCCTTTGCCGTGTCGTAAGAAAAGCCGCGGGCAACGCGATATTTTAGCGCCTTGTATAGATTTTCGCGCGTGCGCAATTTGCCGCGCAGATATTTTTCCGCC
>CALVLW010000039.1 GCA_944341315.1 uncultured Clostridia bacterium | reverse complement strand
AGGCGGGCGACGTGGCAAATTTCACGGTCGTCCGCGGCGGCAGGAACGCGGATATAGGCGTGGAACTGCGCGCCGACTGCAACTTTTCAAGCTCGGCGGACACCGCGCTCATGTGGGAGGCGCTCGGCGTGGACAGCGCCGTGGGCGAAGACGGCGCGGAATATCTTATGCTCGGCTCCGTAAACGTGCGCTTTCCGTTTTTCGAAACGGTCGGCCGCGGCTTTGCCTATTCGGTAAAGATAGGCGGCAGCGTGTTCCGCGTGCTGGGCGAACTTTTGACGGGCAACCTGTCGCTCAACGCGGTCGGCGGGCCCGTCACCACGATAAAGCTCACCTCGCAGTTCGCGGCGCAGGGGGTGCAGAGCATGCTGGAGATCGCGGCATATATAGGCGTCAATCTTGCGGTTTTCAATCTGCTGCCCATACCGGCGCTGGACGGCAGCAAGGTCGTTTTCTGCCTTATCGAACGGGTGCGCGGAAAGCCGCTGCCGCGAAAGGCGGAATCGGCGATACATTTCGTCGGGTTCGTGCTGATACTCGGGTTTGCGCTGCTCGCCGACCTGTTGCAGTTCGTAAGGTGCGGATAGTAAATAAAGGGCGGGGCTGCGCCGATGCGCAGCCCCGCCCTTCGGCTGTTTCAGTTATCGTTGTCTGAGGCATATGTGCCGCCGTATTTCTTGTAATACAGCATTTCGTCGTACTTTCTGAACATGTCGTATTCGTCTCCTGCCACGGTATTTGCGGCGTCTTTTCCCGCTGCGCGGGCCTTTATCTTTTTATATTGCCGTTTCAGTCTTGCTCTGCCCGCAACGTTCAGCACGAACAGCGCTATGCCGAGCACCACGGAAAGATACGTAAGTTCCGCTGCCTCAAAGTACCAGGGCAAACCGTTTGCCGCAAGCATAAATATGTAATAAATCACGGTCAGCACGGAATACGCAATAAATACCGAGTAAGCGCCCATGCCGCGCTTTATTTGTTTGAGCGTGGTGTCGCTGCGGACGGGGCGGTACAGGAATTTGAACAGCCCCGCAGCGGGCAGCACCGCAAAAATTATCAGCGCCAGGGCAAAGAACAGCGTCATGCCGAGCGCAGGCGATTCTCCTAACAGCGTGCGCGCGTCGGCGATAGCCGTTATAGTTATTATCATGCCGAACAGCGCCACGGCGACGTCGGCCGAAAGCACGCCCATGCGCAGCCTGTAGCCCGATTTCAGCGTGCGCAGCTCCGCCCTGTTCTGCGCGGTGTCGAAGTCTTCGGGCAGGTCGCTCCAGAACGACGGGCCTTTGGGCAGCCTGAGATTTGCGGGCGCGGTTGCGCCGTTATAGGAATATTTTTTGATGAATATGCCGTAGATTATCGCGCCCGCGCATATAACGAGCAGCACCACGCCGAACACGAGCGGGCATATTATGGCCGGCCCGCAGGAATACGTTCCGAAGAACGCCCCGTTCACGAACGCCGTCGCCGCTATCGCCGGGATCGTCCCGCCCGTAAGCAGCACGGCGCCCGCAAAGGCAAGTATCGTGCACACGGGCACTCCGCCAAACGCCAGCGCGGTGACCTTGCGCCTGTTTTCCAGCACGATATATGCCGCGTGTATGCCGCCCGCAATCAGGCACAGTACGGCAAACGCAAGCATGGCAACGGCATATCCGCCCGTGCCGTCGGAGAGCCACCCGTAGCCCGTAAGCAGCGGTTCGCCGAGCACCGACATGGCGCTGCCGGCAAAGGAGGCAAGCGTTATCGCTCCGAAGAGCAGGCACGCCGCAGCGCAGCAAAAACGGCACAACGGTTTAAGCACTCTGTCCGCAGCCCCTTCGGGCTTTCCGTTCCCGCCTGCGGCCGGACAGCGCCGTCCGCGGCCGGCGTCGTCTGCGGCGGAACCGCAGTTCGGGCAGAAGTTGCCTTCGAATTCGGCGCCGCATCTTGTGCATTTCATAAAAACACCTCCAAAAAATATTTTTTTAAGGCGGCAGATTTATTTATATATGTTTTCTGCGCGGCGGTGGCGCAGGCGCGCGCAGAAAGGCGGCGGACCTTTCGGCCCGCCGCCCGTTATAAAGCTGAAAATTTTGTCCTTGCGGTCAGTCTGCCCGCGCGGCCTGTTCCGGCTGCGGCGCGGCGGGCTTTCCGAACTCGCCGTAGCGCGTTATCTCGCGCCTTAAATTGCCGGAAGAGAGCAGCAGCGTGCCCACTGCTACGACTATTATCATTTCGGGTATTATATAGAGCGACTGATACACGAACGAATAGAAGTAGGGGTTGGCGAGCGCGGATATCCCGTATTCTTCGGCATAGTCTGCGCCGAACACGCCGAAGGCGAACACGCCCGAAAAGAAGTGCGAAAGGTAGCGCGTCACGCCCGCGACTATCCCGCCGAGCGCGAACTGCGTGCGCATCCTGCCTTTAAGCGCAGGCACGTTCCGCAGGCAGCCGGTCAGCGCTATCGCCATGAACGCCGTTATATAGTCGAGCACGAACTGCGCGGGGTGCAGTATCCACGCGTCCTGTATCGCCTGCAAAAAGCCGTACACCACGCCCGCGACGAGCCCCTTTTTGCAGCCGAACATATAGCTGTAAAGCATCAGCGGCAGCAGCGACGCAAGCGTTATGGAGCCACCCATGGGCATGCGGATTATCCTTATGTAAGACAGCGCGAACGAAAGGGCTATGCACACCCCGCCAAAGGTTATCGCGCGCGTATCGAACCCCTTGGTGCGGTCGGCAAAAAAGGCTGCGCCTATTATCGCGGCGGTAAGCGCTATCGCGCATATATACATGGCCGCGCTGTTCCCCGGATCGTTTTCCACGCCGTTCCACTCGCCCGCCGCGCCGCTCGAATAATAGACGATAAGGCATATCACGGCGGCAACGAGCGCCGCGCCCGCAACCGAGACGGCAGATATCTTTACCGCCTTAGTCGGTTTAAGCGCGACCGCGAACCCGCCCGCCACGGCGGTAACGGCAAACGCCAGCAGCGGGAAAAAGGTTATGGGCACCAGGCTCTCTTCTTCCTTTGCGACGTCGCTGAAATAACACGCCGCAAAGGTGATTATCGCGGCGGCGGCGTAGCCGAGCAGCGTGAACAGCGCTATCCTGTTGGCCTTTGCCTGCCTTGTGTCCGGCCCCTCCGCGGGGGCGGTGCGCCAAAGCACGAGTTTTGCTGCGGCAAACGCTGCAAGCAGGGCTATCGCCAGCCACAGCGCCACCGTGCGGCAGCCGTCGGTGGCAGTTTCGAAGTTGGCAAAGTAATTCACCATATCCTTCATCATGTCGCCGAAGGCAAGCAACGAAGTATTCATCGTTTCGTCCTCCTCCTACCGCCGAAAAGCAAAAGGGCCGTTCTCTTTTTTACGCGCAAAAATAAAGAGAACGACCGCATTTTTTGGTCTACGTACTATCGCTCAAGCATTACCTTGCCGATTCAAAGGGTATGATCTCAGCCCGCGCAAGCGGGCACCCCCGACGGTATAGTGTTGTATTTTGCGGGCGCTTTTTGCCCGCTAAAAAAATTATATTCGACTTGCCCCTTCAAGTCAATTGAATTCGGGCAAAAAATGTATTATAATATCGGCATAAACGATATTCGGATACGGGAGGACGCAATGCCTTACAATTTTTATGCGTTTATGGACAGGATGAAGTATATAAAGCGCTGGTCGCTGATGCGCTCCGTGCGGGAGGAAAACATAATGGAGCACAGCCATCAGGTAACGGTCATCGCGCACGCGCTCGCCGTTACCGAAAACAAGCTGTTCGGCGGCGGCCTGGACGTGAACAAGTGCGTGCTTTACGCAATGTATCACGAATGTCCGGAGGTGCTCACGGGCGATCTGCCCACGCCCATAAAGTATTTCAACAACTCCATAACGGGCGCTTACAAGGATATCGAGGGCGTGGCGTGCGACAGGCTGCTTGCCACCCTGCCGGAAGAGCTCGCCGCGGAGCTTGCTCCGTTCGTAAAGGCGGATACCTCCTGCCCGGAATGGGGCGTGGTAAAGGCCGCCGACAGGCTGTCCGCCTATATAAAGTGCCTCGAAGAGCGCCGCTGCGGCAACACCGAGTTCATAAAGGCGGAAAAATCGATAAGGGAGGATATCCTCTCCCGCGGGCTGAAAAGCGCGGAATATTTTATGGAGAATTTCATCCCGGCGTTCATGCTTACGCTTGACGAGCTTGAATAACGGCGCCGCCCGGACGGCGAAAGATAAAAAACTGCGCCGCGCGGCTTTAAGCCGCGCGGCGCAGCGCTTTTTTTATGCGGAGATCAGAAGAATATTCCGCGTGCCTGTTCCTTTATCTCGGCGGTGGTGGTAAAGGGTATGCGAGTGGTATAGCCCCTCTTGGCGGCCACTATCATCTTGGTGGGCCATGCATATACGTCCCTGTTCCAGGTGTTCACCGTGTCGTTGTAAAGCTCGCGCGCGGCGGTTATCTCCTTTTGCAGGTAAGCGTTCTGCTGCATGGCGTCGGCTATCTCCGCGTGCGCTTTAAGGTCGGGGTAGCTCTCGAAAGCCACGTTTATGCTCCTGCCCACGCTGTCCAGCTTCTGCGCTATCGCGTTGCGCTCGCCGTCGTCGTCGGGGTTGTGCCCCGAACGGTAAGCGGCGATCTCGGTCATCGTGGTCTTGTCGAGGTCTATCGCCTTATCCAGCAGCCTTGCGCAGTTCTGCAATATGACCACGCGCTGTTCGAGGTAGTTGTCTATCTGCGAAGCGTCGTGCTGTATCCGCTGCTGCAGCTGCGAAAAATAGTTTCCCGCCTTTATCTTCATGAACAGGAATACCACGCCGGGGATTATCCCGCATATCCACAGCAACACCTCGAAGATCTTCGAGCCTACGCCCACCTTTATGGGCAGCTGCTTTTCGATGACGGCCACGTCTCTGCCCGCTTCGTTCACGGGACCGGTGAGCTCGTCAAGTTCGTTTGCCATAATTCGTTCCTCCTTGCGGTTTAATTTTTATCGTCTTTATCGTCCGCGCCGTCGCTTTCGCTCCCGGCGTCGTCGCCGTTCTTTTCCGCCGCAAGTTTTTTATCCTCGCGGTCGGCAAGCTCCGCGGCGGCGTCTATCGCCGCCATCGTGGCAAGCACGCCCGTAGCTGCTGCCGCCGTGTTCACGCTGAGCGCGTTGGCAAACTGTTCGTCGTCTACGTAGGCAAACGGACTGCCGCCGGTAGGTACGCCCACCAGCCAGTCGGAATATCCCGTCGCGCCGTCGGGCGATAAGCTCCTTACAAAGTTTGCAAAGCTGTTCAGCGAAAGCCGCCTTTCAAAGTCGTTGCGTCCGTCCGTAGTTTCGCGCACGGCCATTTCGTCGGTGCGGGATACGGGTATGTATTCCGTCCAGTGCACGGGCACGGCGTGCAT
>CALVLW010000038.1 GCA_944341315.1 uncultured Clostridia bacterium | reverse complement strand
GGTTGGCTGTCATATGCCGTTATGCAGTTCCCATAAACCTTTACTCCCAGCACCCACCCGCTTTTGGGCAAAGCAAGCAGATACCAGAAACTTCATAGATATGCCCTGCGACGGTCTTTTACCCCCGCCTTCACGTCTGCATCGACTGACTAGAATACTGCGCCACTCAATACTACTATTATTATATTAACACAACCTGGTCAAAATGTCAAATGAAATTTTTTACGCCTCTCTGTAACGCACCCGGTCTACGAGGTCGCGCAAAAACGAGGCGTCGCCCTCTATGCCCTCTAAGATGCCGAGGCACTTAGTGCAGATAAGGTCGGCATACAGCTTGCATTGATCCAGCCCGTAATACGTTACGTAAGTCAGCTTGTTTTCCGCCCTGTCCTTGCCGGAGGACTTTCCGGTGGCGGCAAGGCTGCCCTCTTCGTCGAGCACGTCGTCCGTGAGCTGAAACAGCCTTCCCAGCTCCTCGCCGAACCTGCTGAGTTCGAGAAAGTACCTGCCGCCCGCGATTATGGCGGGAACGGCCGCCGCCGCCGAAATAAGTTTGCCCGTTTTGTTGGTCACGATAAAGTCGAGCATTTCCTCCGTTTTGATGCCCTTTTCCGCACACAAAAGGTCGGCGGACTGCCCGGCTATCATGCCGTGAACGCCGGCGCAGGAGCACATGAACGCAGCCGCGTCCGCATAACGGTTGCCCGCCTTGCACTTTTCTATCAAAAGATAGTATGCGGTATTGAGCAACCCGTCGCCGGCAAGCACGGCGTTGCCCGCGCCGAACACCTTGTGGTTGGAGGGCCTGCCCCTGCGGAAATCGTCGTTGTCCATCTCGGGGAGATCGTCGTGGATGAGCGAATAGGCGTGGATAAGTTCAATCGCCAGCGCAAAGTCGGAAACATCTTCCGACGCTACGCCGAGCATCTCCGCAACCGCGTACATCAGCACGGCGCGCACGCGCTTGCCCCCGCTTTTCAGTGTATATTTAAGACTGTCGTCAAGCACCTGCGGCTTGCATTGCAGCCTTGTAAAAAATCCTTCGAGCCGTTTTTCCGACAGTGAAAGGTATTCACCGTATTTTTCCTTGAACGAATACATAAAGACTAAGTTCAGCTCCTCGTGGCAGAAATATATGTATTGTACATCAGCATGGTTATGGTCATGGGACCCACTCCGCCCGGAACGGGCGTGATATAGGAACACTTGTCCTTTACGTTTTCGAAATCGACGTCGCCGCAGAGCTTACCGTTTTCGTCGCGGTCCATGCCCACGTCTATGACTACGGCGCCCTCCTTTATCATGTCGGCCGTTATGAACTTAGGCTTGCCTATGGCGGCGACCACTATGTCGGCATCCAGGCACTTGCGTTTGAGGTCTGCCGTCTTGCTGTGGCAAAGCGTGACGGTGGCGTTTGCGTTGGTGAGCAGCATCGCCATCGGCTTGCCGACTATGTTCGAGCGCCCGATAACCACGGCGTTCTTGCCGCAGAGGTCAATGCCTTCGCTTTCGAACATCTTCATTACGCCGTTCGGCGTGCACGCCACAAGACAGGGCTCGTTCATGCACAGCTTGCCCGTATTTTCGGCGGAAAAGCCGTCCACGTCCTTGGAAAAGGGGATCAGCCCGAGTATCTTTTTGCTGTCGAGATGCGCGGGAAGGGGCAGCTGCACCAGAATGCCGTCTATCTTATTGTCCACGGCAAGGCTGCGTATAAGTTCCTCCACCCTGGCCTGAGTCGTGGCGGCGTCGAGATAATAGGCAAACGACTTTATCCCCACCTGTTCGCACGCCTTTATCTTGTTGCGGACATACACCTGCGAGGCGGGATCTTCGCCCACGAGCACCACGGCAAGACCTATCTCCCTGCCGCTCTCCTCTTTGAACTTTTCCACGTTTTGCCTTATTTCTTCGCGCATGCTCTGCGAAAGTTTTTTGCCGTCAATAAGCTTGTACACGATATCCTCCTTAAACGCCGCTTGCCTTGTCTGCGATTACCGATGCGAGTATGCCGTTCACGAAAGCCGCCGATTTTTCCGAAGAATAGCGCGCGGCTATGCCCGCCGCCTCGCTGGCGGCGACCTTGTCGGGCACGTCGTCCATATAAAGTATTTCCGCGACGGCTATCATCAGCACGCTCCTGTCCGCGGGGAAGATGCGCGCTTCGGGGAAGGCGTGCGACTTGCCGTCTATAACGGAGGCGATGTCTTTCGAATGTTCGCCGACGAGCGCAAGCACCCTGTCGCAGTATTTTACGTCGTCCTCGTTCAGCTCGCCCGCCTTGTACATGCCGGCGCAGAAACTGCGGTCGACGGCGTCCACGAACTGCGAAGAAAATATTATTTTGAAAAGAGTTTCTCTTGCCTTTGTCCTCATGTCATTCCTGTAAAGCAAAATATTCCCTCTGCAAAACACAAAGGGAATATTGCAAAGTTTAGGCTAAATTATCGGGGAAATCCACGTCCTGGATGTGCACGTTGATCTTGTCGACCTTGAACTTCGTCATGGATTCCACGTTGTGCTTTATGGACTGCTGGATGCGGAACGCGAGCGACGCCACGTTATAGCCGTAGTCCACCTTTACGCTTATGTCGGCCACTATGCCGTCCTTTTCGAAGGCGAGCTTTACGCCCTTGTTCTTTGCGTCGAGCAGCGTAACGCCGTCGACTTCCTTTATAGCAAGCGCAACTATGCCGTCCACTATGCCGGCGTCGTATGAAATTTTACCCTTCTGCGTAGAAGAAGGATCATGCCTCAAATGTGCCATATGCTATCTCCTGTATATCGATTATAGCACAACGGCAGACAATTTGCAACAGCCTTGCGTCAAATTTCCGAATAAACGGGCATAATTGTTATATTTCCCGCCGCTATGCCCGCCTCGTTGCGCAGCATATCGTATATGGAGAGCGCCGTATCCATGTCGAGTTCGCCGGAATTTATGAATACGTTCACGTTTTCGCTTTCCGTGCCTATCGACACCACGGCGTCGGAAAAGCCGAGCGACTTTATCATCGTTTCCAGCTGAAGTTCCTGCTCCATCGCGCCAACGATGTCCATCTTCATATCAACGGCTTCGGCATATTCTTCGCTGGACTCGTCGTACAGCGAGATTATGCTGTCGAGCTGCAGCAGCTCTTCGCTGCGCGTGGTGGTGCGTTCTGACCGGTAAGCGGCAAAATAATTTGCCGTTGCAACGGCGTCTTCGCCGGCGGCGGCGCTGTTTTTTGCAAGCAGCACGTTGAGCACGGCGGTGAGCGCGAGCAGGAACACCAGGGATGACATCACGATGATCTTCTTTTTCTTTGTCATAGATAAACTCCTTACATTGAATAAATTGCTATTATGCTTCTGTCTATATCAAGCGCCGTTGCAACGGCGTTCAATATATCGTTTCTTACAAGGATGCTGTCGGCGCCCTCGCACACCACGACCACCCCCGTGATCGTGCCGCCCTCCTCGTTGACCATTACCTCGGCTTCGCCTATGCCGTCCATCCTGCCCAGCAGCGCCGCAAGCCTCTGTTCCGTCTGCGTCTTTGCCGCAGCGCCGCCGCTTTCGCCCCTGCCGCCGAAAAACACGAGCACGACCGCCACCAGCAATACTATAAGCGCCGCCACTATAATAATTTTCCTGCGCTGCTTAAACCATTCGGCTGCTTTCATATACAGTTATATTTATATAGTCCGATTCCTGCAAATATGCGTAAATTTCCGGGTATAAAACGTCGTAATTTCCCGTAATACCGACTTTTACGCTCTGCGCGTAAAATCCGTCCTCGCCGTAAACTATCTCCACGGCGCACTCAATATCGGCGCCGAAACGCTCTTGAAGTTCTTCCGCCAGCATCCTGCTCTGCCCGCGCGAATAGACTTCGCATACGTAATCGTAATCCGCAAGCTCCTCGCCGCTGCCGTCCGCCACGAACAGCTTTGTGAGCGGCAGAACGAGCACGGCAATGCAAATCATGCGCATAACGAAAGTTATCGTGCCGTTCAGCCTGCCCTGCGGTATCACGAAAGAAACTATCACCGACAGGAAAACTACGCCGCACGCCGTTATAAGATAAGCCGTCATATAAAACTGCCTGCCGAATTTATTACGAGCATTATGGTAAGCGCATACATAAACGATACGGTAACGAGCCCCGCCACAAAATACTGCACGTCGGCGGACAGGTCGGAAAAGAGAGCGAACAGCCCCTTGTCGCCCGCGGCCTGCACCACCGCCCCGGCAAGTTTCAGAAGCAGCGAAAACGCGATCAGCAGCACCAGCGGCCCCGCTATCTGCCCGACGAGCAGCAGTATGCCTATCAGCCCGACGGAGTTTTTTATCAGCAGCCCGGCGGCGGTCAGCAGGTCGAACCCGCCGGAAATGAACCCGCCCACTATGGGCACGGAATTGCCGAGGGTATATTTTATCACCTTGAACAGCACGCCGTCGAACAGCGAGGACGCGGCGCTCTGCACGGTCAGGAACACGCTGAATACCGTTACGGTTATGCCGAGCACCCACTTCATTATGCTCTTTATCAGCTTGGACATGCCCGTAAACGATATCTGCGGATCGATCTTTGACATAAAGTTCAGCACCGCCGCAGCTATCGCCGCGGGAAAAATGAAACCGCTTATTATCTGCACCGCGCCGCCCGAAAGGAACACGGCCGAAGGCTGATATACGGCTGCGGATCCCGTACCTCCCGTGAGCACCGTGAGCGTGACGAGCAGGGGAGCAACTATCTCTATCTGCTTTTGCACGGCCGTCACGCACGCGACGCACTCGCCCGCAACGCCGACAAACGCCGAAGAGATAATGACGACTATGAGCGAATAGCAGGCAAGGCGCACCACGCGCGACGTGGACTTGCCGAGCATGCCGTCCGCCCCGGCAAACACAGTGCACAGCAGCCCCACCGCCACCGCTTCGGCAAACGCCGGCAGCAGCGACGTTACGTCGGAGAACACGACGGCCAGCAGCTCGTTTACGTAACTGCCGTAATCTATGCCTGCGTTGCCGCCGATAAGATACCTTATTATCTCGCCCGCGTCGTCGCCGAAATTGAAAAGGTAACTGTCGGAATGTTCGTCGAGATATCTGTCGAGTGCAGAGAGGTCGAGCCCTTCGAGCACGTCTTCGATATTCTGCGCGAGTTCCTCTTCCCCCGTCTGCTCTTCCGCCGCCCGCACGGTGACCGCCGTAACGAGCACCGCAAGCACCGACAGGACGGCAACCGCCGCGAATACGGCAACGAGCGATCTTTTCTTTCTTTTCATACGGTGCCTATCAGCGACGCGATCACGTCGTATAACGTTTTGAGCACGGGCACAGACACGATAAATATCACCAGCCTGCCGCACAGAATCAGTTTGTCGGCAACGCTTTCGAACCCGAGATCCTTTACGGACGACGCCGTAAGTTCTATGACGTAACCGATGCCCACTATCTTGAATATAGTGCGCACCAACGAAGAGTCTATGCCTGCGGCCTGAGAAAACTGTTTTATAAGGGAGAGGCTCTCCGTAAGATAATCGAGCGCGACGAGCAGCATAAGTATGCCGCCGGCGGTTATGCACAGAGGCACGAGTTCCGACTTATGCGACCTTAATACGAGCGCGCACACGGCGGTAACTCCTGCCGTTACGCAAAGCTTTGCCACTACCATCAGAACAGCTCGAACAGACCGCGCACCTGCGAAAACAGGTCGGAGATCATTCCCGTTACCGCCGTAAGCACTATTATAACGCCGACAAGGCTGACTATGGTCGCGATATCGTCCCTGTCGGATTTTTTCAGCACCTGGCAGATTATGGTGACTATGATGCCCACGGCGGCTATTTTGAAGATTATGCTTATATCCATCACGCAAGAAGAACGGCCGTAAGCACGCCGAGCATAAAGAACACCCGGACATACAGCGAACGGTATTTTTTGTAATCTGCAAGGCTTTCGTCCTTGTGTTTGCGCAGGTATGCCTTGCGCTCGTTCAGATAATCTATCTGCGAGATCGCGTCGGTCGCGCCGAGCTCGCGCACGTAGTCGGAAATGAACCTGCCGTCCTCGCCGCCGAGCACCGGCCTGCCGTCCAGCGCGTCGGCCACAAAGCGGAAGCGCGCCGCAAGCTTTTTCATGTCCTCCCTGCCGAACCTTAAATTCAGCAGCAGCAGTTCGTTATACTCGTACAGCTCCCCGAACACCGCCGCCCTCTTCTTCTTTTCCGCAGAGAGCATCACGCCCAGCGACGTCGTAAGCGCTATTATCGCAAACAATATTAAAATCTTTATCATAGATGACCGTTCCGAGCCCGACGCCCGGCAGCAGGGCAAACCTGTCGAAAGGCAGCGCGGCAAGCCTTTTTGTATCGCACAGATGACTGGACGCGATAACGTCTATGCCGCAGTCCCGCGCAAATCTTACGGCCTCTTCGTCGTCCCTGCCGTACAGCTCGTCCGTGACAAGCACGTCGGGCTTCATCGCCCTTACCGCATTCTCCATGGCGCTGAGCTTGTCGCAGCTGCGCACCACGTCCACGCCGTCACCAAGGCGGTAGCCCGCGGCGATCTCGTTGCGCGCGTCCAGCACGAGCACGTTGAGCGCCGGCACGCGCGCGATCTGCCGCACGAGGTCGCGCAGCATGGTCGTCTTGCCGCCGCCCGGCCTGGAAAAAAGCAGCATGCTTAAACTGCCGCGGGAGATCATATACGAATACAGCTGCGCGGCGCAGCCCTTTACGTCGTGCGGGATGCGCACGTTCAGCGAAGTAGGGCGCGCAACGGTCTTTATCCTGCCGCCCTCGGAAACGTATTCGCCCGCTATGCCTATGCGCACGCCGTCTTCCAGCGTAACGAACCCGTATTTCAGCTGCTCGCTGTAACCGTAAACGCAGCCGCACATCGCGGCGTTAAGAACGGAGGCCACCTCGCCGCAGATCACCGCACCCTCGGCGCCGGCGCCGGCGCCGCACGGATGCAGGTAACGGTATTCCCCGCAGTAGCACACCTTTACGGGGCCGCCCGCGCGCAGGCGTATCTCCGAAAGCAACCCTAAATTGAGGTTGTTTACCGCCGAAAGTACGTGCGGCGGCAGAAAGGACAACTTCATATCAATAATTTATGACGGCGGGCACAAAAAAAGAACGGCAAAAAGCCGTTCTTTCCCGCGCGGACTTCCGCCCGCAAGCAGCGTTTGAAATTATTTTATATATCTGCCGAGCATCGAAAGGTCGTTTTCGATTAGTTTGTTCATCTCGTCCGTGCTCAGCTTTTTATAAGACAGCAACGCGAGCAGATATATCTGATACGCGGCAAACTTCTGTTTTTCCGCGTCCGCCTCTTTTAGCGCGGCAACGACGGGGTTGGCAAGGTTAACGACGAGCGTCTTTGCCGGCTCGCCCTCCGACATGCCGTATATCTGTCCCATCTCCGCATAGCGGCGCATCAGCTCGTCTACGTTTATCACTGCGGGCACGGCCGCGTTTTTAAGGCGCTCGGTCTTTACCGTGAGCTTATCGTCGCCTATCGCCTCTTTGAAAATATCCGCTATAACGCTGTCGTTCTCGCCTTCGCCCTCTTTAAGCGCCCCGTCCACCGCGGCGTCTATGCGGGCAAATTTAAGCTTATCCGGCGCCTTGTATTCAAGGAAAGTTATAAAGTGCGGATCGATATACGCGTTATCGCATACTATAGCGTTAAGCCCCGCCTCGCGGAACATCTTTATATACTGCGCCTGACGGAGCTCGTCGGAAACGTAATAGACGGTATCGGGCTTCTTTTCTTCCTTGCTCTCCTCCGCGGTTTTTCCGTCCTCACCGGCGGCCTCCTCCTTGCCGAGGAACTCCGCAAAATTGCGGTACTTGCCGTTGAGGTCTTTATATACGATTATGTCCTTTACCCTGGCGTAGAACTTGCCGTCCTTTATGCAGCCGAACTTTATAAAGTTCGCAATGTCGCTCCAACACTCCTCGTACCTTGCTCTGTCGTTTTTGAACAGCGCGGTCAGCTTGTCTGCGACCTTTTTGGTGATGTGTTCGGAGATCTTCTGCACCTGCCTGTCGTTCTGCAAAAAGCTGCGCGAAACGTTCAGGGGGATGTCGGGGCAATCAATCACGCCGTTGAGCAGCATAAGAAATTCGGGTATGACTTCCTTGATGTTGTCCGCAATAAACACCTGATTGCAGTAAAGTTTTACAGTGCCGCGTTCGAGCTCAAGCTTATTGCGAGTCTTGGGGAAATAGAGTATGCCTTTCAGTCTGAACGGATAGTCCATGTTCAGATGCACCCAGAACAGCGGCTCGTTGAAATCCATAAACGTGTCGG
>CALVLW010000037.1 GCA_944341315.1 uncultured Clostridia bacterium | reverse complement strand
AGCCAGCTCATATGGCGGCTCTTTAAGTGCAGGGCGACGTAGTTGTTTAGCGCGGCGTCCACCGCGCCCGCGCCCAGCCCGTAAGGCACGGCGAACAGGGCGACCTGCCAGAACGCCGAAGCAAACGAAAACAGCAGCAGCGCCGCCGCGGTAAGCAGCGTGCTCGCCGCAGTAACGAGCCCAGCGCCGAACCGCTTCGTGAACCTGTCGCTGAGCAAGCTGGACGTTATCGTGCCGGCGCTTATTATCAGCGACACCACGCCCGCAAGCCCGGACGAAACGCCGAATTCCCCGCTCATTACGGGCCACGCCGCACCGAGCAGGGAGTCCGGCAGCCCGAGGCTGACGAAACTGAGATATATCACCGCAACAAGAAGAGCAAACACTTTTTTACCGCCTTGGCACGAATATGTGCATATAACAAGTATATCCCTTATGCGCGCCAAGGTCAACAAAAAAACGCAAACCGTTTTATACGGTGCGACGCAGCAGATTTTAAGATGTTTGCAGCACGAATATATATGTACTTTTGGGTGCATACGCGCTAAAATAGATAGTGACGAATAAGGAGGAACAATTTATGAAACGCATATTGGATCGCACATATGCGGTAGTGTTTCTGATAGCGCTGCTGTTGACGTGCCTTGCCGCGGCCGCGGGTTAAAGGCAACGGCGCAGCGGTTCCCGAGGCGATAACGCTCGACCGAAGCGAACTCGAACTTGAAACGGGCGCATCGGCAAAGCTCGTTGCCGAGGTCACGCCCGGCGACGCGGAATACGAGCTCGTCTGGGAGAGCTCGGACGAAAGCGTGGCGATAGTCGCCGGCGGTACGGTGGCCGCCATTGCCCCGGGCAGCACGATAGTTACGGCAACGATAGCCGGCAGCGAACTTTCCGCCTCGTGCAGCGTGACCGTTTACCGTTCCGAAGGGACGATACTGCTGGACATTACCAAAGCGGAACTTGCACGCGGCAAGAGCGTTACGGTGCACGCGACGGCGTCTGCCGGCAGCGGCGATATAACGTGGAGTTCGAGCGACGATAAGATAGCAACGGTAGACGACGGTGTAATAACGGCGGTATCCTCCGGTCGGGCAACGATAACGGCGCGCACGGAGAGCGGAGCCGAAGCCACGGTGCGCGTCCGCGTGACCAACCCCGTGACCGCAATAGAGCTGACTCCGGAAAGCACGGAAAAGCTGTCGGTCGGCGACAGTTTATACATACGGGCGAAGGTAATACCCGAGGACGCCGACCATAAAGAGCTGGTCTGGTCGAGTTCGGACAAAGACGTTGCGGAAGTAAACGACGCGGGAATAGTGACAGCCCTTTCCGAAGGCAGGACGCAGATCGAGGCAGCCTCGATATACGGCAAAAAATGCACCGACGGCATCGTATTGCAGGTAAGTTACGTCGAACCCGAATACATAGTTATAACCAACTCCGTGCAGGAACTTTACACGGGCGACCAGATCGCCGCGGCGGTGAGCTTTTATCCCGCAAACATAACCGATAAATCGCTTGAATGGAGCTCTTCCTCGCCCGAAACGGTTGCCGTCAACGGCATAGGCATAATAACGGCGCTGTCCGAAGGCACGGCGACGGTGACCGCGACCGCTCCGAACGGAGTGAGCGACAGCATAGAGCTGACCGTAAAAGAGGCAGACCGCAGCCATTCGGGATATACGGTGATAGACAGTCCCGAAGATTGGCTCGCCATAGAAAAAGACCTGAGCGGCAGATACGTGCTTGCCGCCGATATAGACTTTGAAGGCAACGCCGTGCCCGCAATAGGAAACCCCGTAGGAAACACGGGCGACGCGAAAGATTTTACCGGAATAATAGACGGAAACGGATACGCCGTGACGAACGCGGTGTTCACGGGCGGGAACGGCAATAACTGCGCGCTCGTTGCCTCGCTCGGCGCAGAAGGAATAATACGGAACATAAGCATAGTAAACTGCTCCGCCACCGGCGAGGCGTTCAACGCCATGATAGCGGTGCGGAACAGCGGTCTTATAGAAAACTGCTACGTTCAGGGCACGGTTGCAAACATCAACACCTGGTGGGACGGCTGGACGTTGGGCGGCGTGCTCGTAAACATAAACCAGGACAGCGGCGTCATACGCAACTGCGTTTCGTGGTCGCAGCGCGACGGCGTGACTTACGGTCTCGTAGGCTCCGACTTCTCCGTCCGGGACGACGGTTCGCCCTCCGTTTATAACTGTTACGTGATACGCGACGACAGTATTTCCGACTGGGCACTTTCCGGCAACATCGACGGAGCGGGCGCAGAAGTTCAGCCGCTTTTCAACTGCAAGTACGTGGAGCAAACGGACGCGCGCTCGGCGGACAGCTATTCTTCGCTCAACTCTTATTATTGGGTGATAGAAGACGCCAACTTCGGAAGAAAGGGAATGGAACGGGCCGGGCACGTGATACGAACGATAAATCAAAAAGCTCCGCCGCGCAACATGCGCGGCGGAGCTTTTTGCAAAAACGATAGCATGGCGCGCGATATGCGCGCCGTCCTTTCATCTGATCATGTCCGACAGTTTTTTGGAATTGAGAAAATTCATTATCACTTCGTCGAGCTCGCGCCACAGCGGAAGCGAAAGGCAGTTTGCCGCGTTTTCGCACGGGGTGTCGCTGTCGAGGCAGGACACGGGGGCGAGCGAGCCCTCCGCCGCCACTATTATCTCGCCGACGATGCAATCCTCCGCGCTGCGGGCAAGCCGGTAACCGCCGCTTTTGCCGCGCGCGCTTAAAACCAGCCCCGCCGCGGAGAGCGGGCCCATGACCGCTTCGAGGTACTTTACGCTTTCGTGCTGGCGTTCGGCTATGTCGGTGAGCGAAACGTTGCCCTCGCCCGCGTGCTGGGCAAGATCTATCATCACTTTGAGGGCGTTGCGGCCCTTTGTCGTTATCATCATAATGTCAACCGCCGTATTCTATCATTTTTTCTATGCACCTGACCGCCGCAAGGCGGGTTTTTTCGTCCATGACGATCTCCTCGCCGCCTTTGCCGCGCACGGCGTCGTAAACGTCGGCAAGCGTGGTCACCTTCATGTTGTGGCACAACAGGTCTTTGGATAGGGGATAGAATTTTTTTCCGGGGCAGCGGAACTGCAGGTGCTGCACTATGGCGTTTTCCGTGCCTATTATAAATTCCTTCCCGTCCGACTTTTGGGCATATTCCATTATGCCCGTCGTGGAGCCGACGTAATCGGCAAGCTCCACCACCTCCGGCCTGCATTCGGGATGCACCAGAAACAGGGCGCCGGGGTGCGCCGCCTTTGCTTTGAGCGCGTCCGCCTTTGTCATGCGGGCGTGCGTGGGGCAGCCGCCGTGCAGCAGTTTGAAGTTCTTTTCGGGTATGTTGTTTGCCACATATGTGCCCAGGTTTATGTCCGGGATAAAGATTATGTCCTTTTGCGGGATGGCGCGGCAGATCTTAAGCGCGCTCGACGAAGTAACGCACACGTCGCACACCGTTTTAAGCTCTGCCGTGGTGTTTACGTAAGCCACCACGGCGTAACCGGGCAGGCTCTCCTTTAACTGCTCTATTATCTCCTTATCGAACTGTTCCGCCATGGGGCAGCCCGCGTCGGGGTTTGCGAGCACCACCTTTTTTTGCGGCGAGAGCATCTTTACCGTTTCCGCCATAAAGCGCACGCCGCACATTATCACCGTGGACTGCGGCGCCGTTTTTGCCTTTACGGAGAGGGCGTAACTGTCGCCGGTGAAGTCGGCGACTTCGCAGATCTCCTCGCTCATATAGCTGTGCGCGAGTATGCACGCGTCGCGCTCCTTTTTAAGGCGCAGTATCTCCTGCTGCATTTCTTTTATCATAAGTCAACTCCTATAATTCCAATATGATTATATCACAACGGCGGGGCGCGGTCAAGGTTATCGCAAAGTAAAATTCTGCCTTGCCCGCCGTTCCCGCAAAAAACGGACGACGAGAAAGCGCGGCGCCTTCCGGCGCCGCGCTTACCGCTCCGATGAAATTTTACGGCGGAAAAACGGCGCGGATAAAATGCCGTTATTCGAGTTCGAATGCGCCGGTGTACAACTGATAATACTGTCCCTTTTGTTCGAGCAGCTGCTCGTGCGTGCCGCGTTCGCTGATGCGCCCGTGGTCGAGCACGATTATCACGTCGGAATTCTTTACGGTGGAGAGGCGGTGAGCTATTACGAACACCGTGCGCCCCTTCATGAGGGCGTCCATGCCGCGCTGGACTATCGCCTCCGTGCGGGTATCTATCGAGGAAGTGGCTTCGTCGAGGATCATTACGGGGGGATCGGCGACCGCCACGCGCGCTATGGAGAGCAGCTGGCGCTGCCCCTGCGAAAGGCTGGCGCCGTTGCCCGTTATAAACGTGTTGTAACCTTCGGGCAAGCGGGTGATGAAGTCGTCGGCGCCCGCAAGTTTTGCGGCAGCAACGCACTCTTCGTCGGTGGCGTCCAGCCTGCCGTAGCGGATATTGTCCATGACGGTGCCGGTGAACAGGTTGGTATCCTGCAACACCATGCCCAGCGAACGGCGCAGGTCGTCCTTTTTGATCTTGTTGATGTTTATGCCGTCGTAACGTATCTTGCCGTCCGCAATGTCGTAAAAGCGGTTCAGCAGGTTGGTTATCGTGGTCTTGCCCGCGCCCGTGGCGCCCACGAACGCCACCTTTTGCCCGGGTTTGGCATATAAGGTGATGTTGTGCAGCACGGGTTTGCCCGGCTCGTATTCGAAGTCCACGTCGAACATGCGCACGTCGCCTTCGAGCCGCGTGTAAGTTACCGTGCCGTCGGCCTGATGGGGGTGCTTCCACGCCCACATGCCCGTGCGCTCGGCGCACTCGGTTATCTCGCCGTTCACCTCTCTGGCGCGAACGAGCTTGACGTAGCCGTCGTCCACCTCCGGAGGCATGTCGATGAGCTCGAACACGCGCTGCGTGCCCGCTATGCCCATCACGACGGAGTTTACCTGCTGCGATACCTGGTTGATGTTGCCGGTGAACTGCTTTGCCATGTTCAGGAAGGGCACCACCACGCTTATGGAGATGGGTATGCCCGAAAGGCTGACGTTGAATATATGCACGTCGGGAAGCAGGAACACGCCGCCGACTATGGCGACGAGCACGTAGAGCACGTTGCCTATGTTGAACAGTGCGGGCGCGAGCATGTTCGCGTACCTGTTGGCGCGGCGGCTGGCGTCGTAAAGTTTTTCGTTCACGACGTCGAATCCCGCCTGCGCGGCCTCCTCGTGGCAGAACGTCTTTATGACCTTCTGTCCGACGAGCATCTCTTCGACGTACCCCTCTTCGTCGGCGATTGCCGCCTGCTGCTTTATAAAGTAGCGCGCGCTGCCCCCGCCTATCTTTTTGGTGACGACGAGCATTACCGCCGTGCCGGCGAGCACCACCAGCGTGAGCCACAGGCAGTAAGTAAGCATTATCACAAGCACGGTGAGCACGGTTATGCCCGAGATGAGTATCTGGGGGAAGGACTGCGAGATGAGCTGGCGCAGCGTGTCGATATCGTTGGTGTAGTAACTCATTATGTCGCCGTGGCCGACGGTATCGAAGAATTTTATGGGCAGGCGCTGCATGCCGTTGAACATCTTGTCGCGCAGCTTTTCCAGCGTGCCCTGCGTTATCACGACCATAAGCTGGCCGAACGCCAGACCCGTTGCGACCGAAGCGACGTACAGAGCTATCAGTATATATACGTTGTTGAGTATGGGGCCGCTCGCCTGCTCCCACGTTGCGCCCGTTTCGAACGCCGCCTCTATTTCCTCAATGACCTGCTGCATGAATATCGAGGGCACGGCGCCCACTATCGCGGTGAGCGTTATGCACGCCAGCGCCACGGGCAGCAGCACGGGATAAAACGACAGCACGGTCTTGAAAAGACGCCACAGTATGTGCTTTTTACCGCTCTTTTTAACGGCGGTACCAACGTTTTCAGTCTTCAAGGTCGTGGCCCTCCTTGTTCTGGGATGTGTAAACCTCGCGGTAGATGGCGTTGCGCTTTAACAGTTCGGCGTGGGTGCCGATGTCGTTTATCCTGCCGCCGTCCATGACTATTATCCTGTCGGCGTCCTCCACCGAGGCGGTGCGCTGCGCTATTATTATCTTGGTGGTCTCGGGGATATATTCCCTGAACGCCTTGCGTATCTTGGCGTCCGTGTGGGTGTCCACCGCCGAAGTACTGTCGTCGAGGATGAGTATCTTGGGCTTTTTCAAAAGGGCTCGCGCGATGCACAGCCTCTGTTTCTGTCCGCCGGAAACGTTGGCGCCGCCCTGTTCGATATAAGTTTCGTACTTGTCGGGGAAGCGCTCGATGAACTCGTCGGCGCACGCCATGCGGCACGCCTCTTCCAGCTGTTCCTGCGTGGCGTCGGGATCGCCCCAGCGCAGGTTTTCGGCTATCGTGCCGGAAAAGAGCACGTTCTTTTGCAGCACCATGGCAACGGCGTTGCGCAGCACCTCCATGTCGTAATCCTTTACGTTTACGCCGCCCACCTTTACGGCGCCCTCAGTTGCGTCGTAAAGACGGGAAATGAGCTGCACGAGCGTCGACTTGGAGGAGCCCGTGCCGCCTATGATGCCGATGGTCTCGCCCGAAGCTATGTGCAGGTCGATGTCGGAAAGCGCGTTCTTTTCCGCCGAGGCGGAATACTTGAAGCTGACGTCTTCGAAGTCTACCGAGCCGTCCTTTACGTCCATGACGGGATCCGCGGGATTTTTGAGCGTGCTCTCTTCGGTGAGCACCTCCACTATGCGCCTGCCGGACTCGCCCGCCATCGCTATCATGGTGAACGCCATGGAGAGCATCATAAGGCTGTTGAGGATCATGAATCCGTAAGTAAGGATGGAGGAAAGTTCGCCCACGCCTATGCCGGCGCCCGTCTTGCTTATGATAAGGTAAGAGCCGTATGAAAGAGCCACGCACATCACGACGTACATGCAGAACTGCATGAGCGGATGATTGAACGCGAGTATGCGTTCCGCCTTCTGGAAATCGGAACGAAGGTCGTGCGACGCGGCGCCGAACTTCTTCTGTTCGTAATCTTCGCGCACGTAGGACTTGACTTCGCGCGCGGCCTTTACGTTCTCCTGTATGGAGCTGTTGAGCGCGTCGTATTTGCGGAACGCGCGGTGGAACAGCGGTATCGTTTTGAACACTATCAGGCCGAGGCCTATGCCCAGAAAGGGCACGAGCGCTACGAACACCCACGCGAGGCTGCCGCCCATGACGAACGCCATTATAAAGCTGAATATCAGCATAAGCGGCGAGCGCACCACCAGGCGGATGATAAGCATGTAAGCAAACTGAACGTTGGTCACGTCCGTGGTCATTCGCGTTATCAGCGAGGACACGTAAAATTTGTCGATATTCTCGAACGAATACGACTGTATCTTATAGAACATATCCTTGCGCAGGTTCTTTGCAAGGCCGCTGGACGCGGCGGCGCACATCGCGCCGGAAGACACGCCGAACACCAGCGAAAGCCCCGCCATAACGATGAGCACGGCGCCGTACTTCAAGATGGTTTCGAGCGTGCAGCCCGCCTCTATCTTGTTCACCAGCTCGGCAATGATCATCGGTATGAGGCATTCGAGCAGCACCTCGAACGTGACGAGTACGGGCGTTGCCACGGAAGGTTTTTTATATTCCCGCAGGCTGTGCCCTATCTCCTTGACCATATTACCTCCTTTTGCGTATAAAAAAATTCAAGACGTAAATGATTTGCGCGCGTGCGCGTTTCCGTTTATAAAACAAACGCAATTTTAGCAGAAAAACAGTTCGTTGTCAAACTATGTAAGCAAAATGATCGCAATGCGGAAATTTGAAAATTTTTGCGCGCAGGTTTTGTTAAATGTACGCAAATTTATGCGCGGGACGGCCCCGCGCCCCGCATAAAAGCAAACCGAAAAGCCGCTTTACTTACGCGCCGCGGCGTGATATAATAAGGATATGAAAAAGTGCAAGATAACGGTGATGCGCATTGTGCAGCACGCCGACCTGATGGAAAAATACGAAAACCCGACGGAACACGCCTGCGACATGCGCGAGGGCACGGTCTTTTTTTGCGAGCGCGCCGAACGCCCGCAGGGCTTTTGCGAAAGCGCGTGGCAGAACCTGTATCCGTTCGTGCTGGCGCTTGCATGCGGCGGCGAGGACATCTACGACGGCTGGATGAAAAACAGGAGATCGGCAATGATCTCCTGCAACGACGGTTTCCGCCCGGTGAGTTTTTATATCGAGGCGCTCGACGAATGAGCACATAATATCTGCGTTGTTTGAGGCATATGTGCACACAGTCGATATTTGACCGATAAAGAACTGCGCCCGCGGCAGATTGCCGCGGGCGCAGTTATTGCAGCTCGGCCCGATTACTTCAGTCCCTGACCTCGACGCGGATGTTGAACTTTACGTCGCGCCAGGCGACGAGGAACGAGGCGAGGAAATATACTGCGAACACTGCGAGAACGGCACCCGGCAGGCCCAGCAGCTGCCCAGGCAGCCACG
>CALVLW010000036.1 GCA_944341315.1 uncultured Clostridia bacterium | reverse complement strand
ATTGCTCACGCGTTACTCACCCGTCCGCCATGTAGTAAACTACATTCGACTTGCATGTGTTAAGCACGCCGCCAGCGTTCATCCTGAGCCAGAATCAAACTCTTGAGTTGATTGGTATAAAACCGATCTCGCTTATATTATATATAAGGAAACCGAGGCTCTATCTCGACTAAAATTAGTCATTATCTTTGCTGACTTTAGCTTTGTGGTACTATTTGTACTTCAAAGTTATTGACAGAAACTTTCTTCTTGCATCCTTAAAGAATGTAAGAAAATTCATTTCCTTCTATTCAATTTTTAATCTGCGTGAACCGCAACGTAAGTGCGGCGCTCTCGGTGAGAGCTTTTCTATCCTATCACACGCGACATATGTTTGTCAAGTGTTTTTCAAAAGTTTTTTCAGAAATTTTTGAGGCCGTTGCCGGCTTAAAAATCCCTTTATAAAGCTTTTGAAAGGAAGCAACTCTCTTTCAGACAGCCCGTCTATACTATCACGCCCGATTTTATTTGTCAAGCGTTTTTTTGCAGATTTTTGCGGAAAGTTTTTTGTGGTTTTCAAAGGCGGCACGCGGCTTTCCGCCGCGCCGTTCGCCTCGTTCTCCGCCGTTCCGCAGACGGTCTTCTGCGACAGCTCAACTAAGATAACACGAAGGATATCGTTTTGTCAAAACAATTCCGACGTTTTTTTATTTTTTTCGGCATTGTATGCCGTTACAAAATAATGTGAATTTTTAACAGTTTTACTCCGCAGCGTGCCCGCCTGCAATCGCTTGCCTTTCCCGCCGATTTGCGGTATAATCTTCGTATGTTCAAGTATCTCAGGATAACGTCCGCCGTTCTGGCGGCGGCATGCGCGGCAGCCGCGATATTCGTGTTCGTTTTCGCTCCACATATCGGCTGGGGCTTTTTGTGCGTTGCCGCGGCGGCGGCTTTCTTCGGGCTGACTCTGCTGTTCAAACGCAAGCAGGAGGAGAAAGAACTGAGGGAGAATCCCCCTCCTCCCGCAGGCGACTTTATAACCGGCCGCGTGCCGGCAAAAGACAGCGGAGAAGAAAGCGCGCGGCAAAACGGCGGTTCCGACGCCCATATATAATATGGTAATATAAACGGTAACTAACTTAAAAGTAAGCCTCGGGCGCCCTTTGGGGGCGCCCGAGGCCTTGTTTTATTCCGGAGCGGACGGCGGGAGCATACGTTACCGCAAGACGGCGGAGACGTTACGGCCGTTTCAGATCATCCTCTGCGCCCGTATGAAGTATTTCCAGCGCGTTGCGGAGATCTGCTCTATCTTGGCGTAATCCGAGGCGGTGTGCAGGATGAGGTTGTCACCGAGATACAGCGCGACGTGGCCTATGCGCTCTATGCCCTTTTTGTTGTAACGCTGCGCGTTGGTGAAGAACATAAGGTCGCCGCGTTTCAGGTCGCCCTTTGCCACCGTCGTGCCCTGCAGCACCTGATTGCGCGTGGTCAGCCCCAGCAGGTGCCCGTCGGCGCCCATATAGAACATATACTGCATGAGCGACGAACAATCGAACGCCGACAGCGTGAAGCCCTTTAACTTGTTGCCCTTGCCGTCGTGATAGCGCGTTGCGCCGTAGACGTAAGTCGTGCCGAGCAGTTTGCCGCCCTCGTATATCACGCTTTCCACGTCCTCGTCTTCGCTTGCGCGCATCTGCGTGAGCTTTGCGTACTTTTTAGATATGTAAGCCACCCTGTTTTTGTGATAGACCTTATACCAACCGTTCTCCTCGCCGAGATAAACGTAGCCGGTGTCCTTTTCGGCGGAGCCTACGGCGGCATACGACGTGCCCGCGCCCCTGCGGATATTCACGCCGTCGGCAGTGAGCGTGACGTACTGCTTGTACAGCGGTTCGGGCTCGGGTTCCGGTTCCGGTTCCGGTTCCGGTTCCGGCTCGGGAACGACGTCGGGATCCTGCCCGGGCAGCCCCGCGCCGCCGTCCGCGTCCGTACCCGGCACGACTACCTCTTGGGAAGGGGGCGAAACGTCCTCTCCTCCCGTGGCGGCGCAGCCCGCCATGGTGAGCGCCGCAAGCGCGGCGAGAACTACGAATAATTTTTTCATGTGAGTTCCTCCTTTATACGGCTGCGTAAATTATACAACGGCAGGGAGGACGCGGTCAATGCAAAGATTTTTCCAGCAGCGGAAGACAAAGGCAGGCGGCCGCGGGCATATATTACGGCCCGTACGGCATTGCGCAAAAAAAAAAGCCGCGGGCGGCGCGTCTGCGCCGCCCGCGGCTTACCGTTACTTATCACACCTTGGAAAAGAAAGCGGCTATGGAGCCTTGTATAAAGAGCGCGCCCGGCAGCTTTTTGCCCGGCATGCCCCTGTTTATGACCACGAGGTGCCTGCCGCAGAAATAATCGACGAGCCCCGCCGCGGGATAGACGTTGAGCGACGTGCCGCCCACTATGAGAGTATCCGCCTCCGATACGGCGCGCACGGCCCCTTGCAGCGTGGCCGCGTCGAGTGGTTCTTCGTAAAGCACGACGTCCGGCTTTATTATGCCGCCGCACGCGCAGCGCGGGACGCCCTTGCTTTGCATTACCGCGTCGAGAGGATATTTTTTGCCGCACTTCAGGCACGTGTTGCGGTGCACGCTGCCGTGCAGCTCGAACACCGTTCTGCTGCCCGCCTTTTGGTGAAGACCGTCTATGTTCTGCGTTACCACCGCGGCCAGCCTGCCCTGCCTTTCCCATTCGGCAAGGCGGACGTGAGCGGCGTTGGGCACGGCCTGCGGAAAGATCATCTTTTCGCGGTAGAACGCAAAAAACTCCTCCGTGTGAGTGCGGAAAAAGGTGGCGGAGAGTATGTATTCGGGCGGATAGGCGCACTTTTGATTGTAAAGCCCGTCCTGCGAGCGGAAGTCGGGGATGCCGCTCTCCGTGCTGACGCCCGCCCCGCCGAAAAACACCGCGCGCCGCGACGAATTTATTATCTCTCTGAATTTTTCGAGCCGTTCGCTTTCGTTCATGTCAAAAAACGAAAGGCGGCAAAACGCCGCCTCCTCCCGGGATCATTCGATGCCTTCGTTGAGCTTTTGAAGAAGCACATCGAGGTCGTTGCCGTGAACGAACACCGCCTCTTCGATGGTCTCGCCGTGCGCCATGGCGCAGCCGATGCAGTGCATGCCCGCCGCCTGCAGGATCTCGGCACTGTTGGGGTTGAGCCTGAGGCAGTCGACTATCAGAGTGTCCTTGGTTATCTTAGCCATAATAATCTCCTATACTACTTTTTGTTTTTACGCGTTTATTATACCACCGCGCGGATAAATTTACAACAATTTACGCGCACGTTTTTTGCCGCACGGAGCGCCGCGTTATCGCCGTAATTTATCATATTTCCAATATAACTATGTAAAATCGGCGTAAATCAGGCAAACAATAACAATAAAACTTGTTACATAAGCTCTATGCCGTTGGCATTGCAGTAAGCCAGAGTCTTTTCGTCCCACACCGAGACCTGCACCTCGCCTATGTGCATCTTTTCCAAAAGGTACATGGAAAGGCGGGACTGCCCGATGCCGCCGCCCATGGTGAGGGGCAGCCTGCCCTCCGTAAGCGACCTGTGGAAATCGAGCGACAGCCTGCCGAGGCAGTTTTCCGCGCGCAGCTGTTCCACGAGCGACTTTTCGTCTACCCTGATGCCCATGGATGAGATCTCAAACGCGCAGTCGAGGGGAGCGTAATAGAGCAAAATATCGCCGTTGAGCGACCAGTCGTCGTAGTCGGGCGCGCGGCCGTCGTGCTTTTTGCCGGATTTTAACGGCGCGCCGATGCCCGTGACGAAGGCGGCGCCCACGCGCTTTACCAGCTCCCGCTCCCGCTGTTTGGGCGAAAGGCGGGGATATTCGTATTCGAGCTGCTGCGAGCTGACGAAGGTTATGTCGGAGGGCAGCGCGGGCGAGAGCACGGGATAGGCCGCTTTAAGCTTTTCCGCCGTGGCGCGCAGCGCGCCGTAGATCTTGCGCACCGTCTGCTTTAAGTAATCAAGGTTGCGGTCTTCGCGCCCGATGACCACCTCCCAGTCCCACTGGTCGACGTAGACGGAATGGAGGTTGTCCATGTCCTCGTCGCGGCGGATGGCGTTCATGTCCGTGTAAAGCCCGCTGTAAGGCGCAAAGCCGTATTTGGCGAGGGCGTAGCGCTTCCACTTTGCAAGGCTGTGCACCACCTCCACCGTTTTACCCGTCGCCTTTAAGTCGAACGCGACGGGGCGTTCCACGCCGTTGAGGTCGTCGTTGAGTCCGCTTTCGCACGTGACGAACAGCGGCGCGCTTATGCGCGTTAAGTTGAGCGCGGAGGCAAGCTCGCCTTCGAATACGGTTTTGAGCAGCTTTATGGCGCGCTCCGTCTGCATGATATCGAGTTTGGATGAATACATTGCTTTCCTGCCGAAAACTTGTTGATTTTTATAATTATAACACAACGGCGGCCGCGGCGCAACGCATTGGCCGCGCAAACGGCCGCCCTAGCGCATCAAATTAACTTTTACCCGCGCTAAGCGCCGCTTATACCTCGGGCAGGCCGGCAAAGCCGCGTCCGAGATCTTCGTCCGTGGGGATATAGTCCTTCATCGTGCCTTCGTTGAACGACTTGTATGCGGCAAGGTCGAAGTAACCCGTGCCCGTCAGCCCGAACAGTATAACCTTTTTTTCGCCCGTCTGCCTGCACTTTACCGCCTCGTCCACGGCGACCTTTATCGCGTGCGCGCTTTCGGGCGCGGGCAGGATGCCCTCGCAGCGGGCAAACTTTTCGGCGGCCTCGAACACCTCGGTCTGCTTTACGGCGCGCACCCGCATATAGCCGTCGTGATACAGCTGCGAGAGCACGGGGCTCATGCCGTGATACCTGAGCCCGCCCGCGTGGTCGGCGGACGGCATAAAGCCGCAGCCGAGGGTGTACATCTTGGCAAGGGGCGTTATCTTTGCGCTGTCGCAGTAATCGTACGCGTACTTCCCGCGCGACATCGAGGGGCAGCTTGCAGGCTCGACGCCGATAAAGTCCACGTCGTTTTTGCCCTGCAGCTTTTCCGCCATATAGGGCGCAACGAGCCCGCCGTAGTTGGAGCCGCCGCCCATGCAGCCTATTATCACGTCCGGGCGCACGCCGTATTTGTCGAGCGCCGTTTTACATTCCAGCCCGATGACCGACTGGTGCAGCAGCACGTGGTCGAGCACCGAACCGAGGACGTAGCGGCAGCCGGGAGTCTTTACCGCAGTTTCCACGGCCTCGGCTATGGCGCAGCCGAGCGAACCGCCCGTGCCGGGAAATTCGGCAAGTATCTTCCTGCCCGCCTCGGTAGTGTCCGAGGGCGAGGGTATCACGTTGCCGCCGTAAGTCTTGATCACTTCCTTGCGGTAAGGTTTCTGCTCGTAAGAAGTCTTTACCATGAACACTTTAAGTTCCAGCCCGTAAAAGGCGCACGCCATGGCAAGCGCCGTGCCCCACTGCCCCGCGCCCGTTTCGGTGGTCACGGACGTAAGCCCCTGCTTTTTGGCATAGTAAGCCTGCGCCGCCGCGGAATTTAGCTTGTGCGAACCGGAAGTGTTGTTGCCTTCGAACTTGTAATATATCTCCGCGGGCGTGTCGAGCGCCCTTTCCAGAAAATAAGCGCGCACGAGGGGCGAGGGGCGGAAATTGGTGTAAAAATCGCGGATGCCGGCGGGGATCTCTATCTCCTCGTCCGAGGTGTTCAGCTCCTGCTCCACGCACTCCTTGCAGAACACCTGCTCCAACTCCTCAGCCGCGCACGGCTTGCCCGTTGCGGGATTGAGAAAGGGCGGATGAGCGTTCTTCATGAACGCTTTAAGGTTGAGCCAGGTCCTGGGCATCTCCTCTTCGGTAAGATACAGTTTGTAAGGGATCTTTTTTGCAGACATGACGTACCTCCTTGTGCCTGCGGCGTTTTATTATTTAATAGCCCAAACCCTGCCCGGGATAAAAAAACGCACGGATACATTCGCTTGGGACGAATATATCCGTGTTGCCACCCAATTTCGCCGTATAAAACGGCCTCTTTACGGGCATCAGACAATGCCCTCTTCCTGTAACGGGAAAGCCCCGTCGGACGCTACGCAGAAAAACCTTCACGCCCGCTCTCGGTAACCCATTCACCCGCGGCCGCCGCCCCGCTTCCACCGCCCGGGACTCGCTTGAAAGCCGACCATTTGCAGGTTACTTTTTACCTCAACGATTTAGTCTATTAAATTATCTGCATTATAAGCCATGCGGCGGCGGATTGTCAACGGTATGCCGCAAAATTTTTCCGCCGCGGATAAATTTTTTTGCAGGCTGCACAAAACGCAAATCGCACGTCAAAACGAAAACGCCCGCACATATGCCCGTTTTAATCCTCGTTCTCCTCCCCGCGCCTGCGCGAGAGGGCGGCGTCTGCAACAAACAGCGCGAGCACGGGCAGCAAAAGCCCGGCGCATACGAGTATGCAATAGTTGCCCGCCATGCGCGAAACAAACACGCCAGCGGCCGCGCCTGCGGCAAAACAGGCGATGATAAAGGCATATATGCCGCTCTTTTTGAATTCGTCGGCGCTCTTTTCCGCCACGCCGCGCGCGAAATGCACGACGGTCTGCCTGAGGTTGTTGGTGCAGAAAGTCGTGGCGAGCTTTTGTCCGCGCAGCGTGGTGAACGTGTTATACTGCACGGCGCACACGAAGGAGACGGACGCGTAAGTAACCCAATCGGGCACGCCGGCGGGAATGAACGCCAGCGCGGTCAGCACCGCTATCTCCGCCGCCGTTACCACCAGCGGCAGGCCGGCGCGCTTTGCCAGCATCGGTATCGCGGCGGAGAGCAGTATTCCCGCTATATACGCGAGCAGCGACCAAAGATAGCGCAGCCCGGAAGAAAACTCCCCGCACGAAAGATTTATGACCAGCATCACGAGGTTGCCCGTCTGCGCGTTGCAGAACACGCCGCCGTG